>JBMCXL010000006.1:0-24112 GCA_048621015.1 Phycisphaeraceae bacterium | reverse complement strand
ACCAGGTGTATTCCTCGCGGTTGTAGCTGCGGTCCGGCGTCGGCGTGATGTCCACTTCGCGCGGCGGCAGCTCGTCCGGATTGATCCACTTCCATTCAAGCTCCCGCGCGTTGCCGCGCAGGCCGCCCTGCGTGCCCATCACCAGCCACGGGTCCTGCCCGAACGGGCACGCCGCGGTCATCTCGACCTCGACGATCGGATGGTCTTCGCCGTGCAGCACCAGCTTCACGTGATCGTCCGCGTCGCCGAGCGAGACGGTGTGATCCATGAGGCAGAACACCTCCGGCTCGCCGGGGCCGAACAGTTCCAGCGCCTGGTCGACAAAGTGCGGGCCGGTGTTGTTCAGCGTCCCGCCGCCGTATTCCTTCAGCGTCTGCCAGTCCCAGCGCCGGCGGAAGCCGTGCGCGGCCATGCGAATCTGCACGATGCGCCCGAGCTTGCCCGATTCGATCACGCGCTGCACCTGCTGAAACGCCGCCTCGTAACGCCGGTTCTGAAACGGCGCGATCACACGGCCGGTGCGCTGCGACGCGGCGATCACCCGGTCCGCCTCTTCCGATGAAAGCGCGAACGGCTTTTCGCACAGCACATGGTGACCGGCTTCCATCGCCGCGATCGAATGCTCGGCGTGCATGTGGCTCGGCGAGGCGACCACGACCAGGTCCAGCTCCTTGTCCGCGATCAGCGACTCGAAGCTGTCGTGCGTGCGGCAGCCGAACGTCTGCTTCGCTTCCTCGCGCCGCTCGGCATCGGGATCGCTCACCGCGGCAACCTGGAACTGATTCGGCAGCGCTTCGATGGACTTGGCGTGAATGCTCCAGCCGCTGCGGCCGAGGCCGACGATGCCGGCGCGGATCGGCTGGTTCGTGGACTTGCTCATGACGACGGTTCTCCTGTGTGGCAACCTCCGCTCCGAAACGGAGCGGGCGCTTGCCAGTGTGACCAGATCGACCGTCGGCGTCAACGCGTGGGAGGGGTGCCGCTTCATCACCGCTCGCGGCTTCGCGCCGATGTCCGGTGTTCAGACGCGGCGCCAAGCCGCAAGCGGCTGCCGCGCGGGCCGGACGGTGTTCAGGCAGACCCGCCGTCCATCTCACCGGACTCGGCCTCTTCCGCCAGCGGGTGCGGCCGACTGTGTCGGCGGATGTCGCCTTCGGCCATGTAGATCACGTCCTCGGCGATGTTCACGCAATGGTCGGCAATCCGCTCAAGATTGCGCGACACGCTCAGCAGATGAATGAACTGCTCCACGTGCGCCACGTCCGCGCGGATCGCACGCTCAATCGACTGGTACATGTCGCGGTGAATCACATCGACGTGGTCATCCGCGCCGCGCACGCGCTCGGCTTGCGCCGGGTCGATGTTCACCAGCGCATCCAGGCTCCCGGTGAGCATCTCGCGCACGTGCCGCGTCATGCCCTCCAGGTCGTAAGGCACCGTTTCAATGTGCGCCTCCTCCGCCAGCGCCAGCCCCTGCTCGGCGATGTTCACCGCCAGGTCCGCGATGCGCTCCAGCTCGTTGTTGATCTTCAGCACAGCGATCACGTAGCGCAGCTGGAACGCCACCGGCTGATCCAGCGCCAGCGCGTGCAGGCATTCCTCCTCGATCTGCACCTCGCCCATGTCGATGTCCGTGTCGCTGCGAATCACCTCGCGCGCCAGATCAACGTCGCGCGTCTGCACGGCCCGGATGGCCTTCTGAACCGCGTCCTCGACCTGACCGCCGAGGGTCAGGATCATCTTCTTGAGCTGCTCGATCTGGCGTTGCAGATGCAGTGGCATGACACATTCACCTTAAAGTGGAAAGATCCATCAACTCCACAAAGCCCGCGAATGGCGAGTCCGCGAGCCTTTCGCGGGATCGCTCTACCCAAACCGTCCCCCGATGTAGTCCTCAGTCTCGCGCAGATGCGGATTCATGAAAATATCCGTCGTCGGCCCGTATTCCACGAGCTGGCCGAGATACATGAACGCCGTGTAGTCACTCGTGCGCGCCGCCTGCTGCATGTTGTGCGTGACGAGAAAGACGGTGTATTCGCCCTTGAGCTGCTGGATCAGGTCCTCGATGCGCCCCGTCGCGATCGGATCGAGCGCCGAGCACGGCTCGTCCATCAGCAAAACTTCCGGCTCCGCGGCAATGGCCCGCGCGATGCACAAACGCTGCTGCTGACCACCCGACATGCCCAGCGCCGATTCGTGCAGTCGATCCTTCACCTCGTCCCACAGCGCTGCACCGCGCAGCGAGCGCTCGCATACGTCTTCGAGAATGCGCTTGTTCCGCTCGCCGTCGATGCGCAGCGGGTAGATGACATTCTCGAAAATGCTCATCGGGAACGGGTTCGGCTTCTGGAAGACCATGCCCATGCGCTTGCGCAGCTCGATCACGTCGACGCGCGCGTCGTAGATCGCGTCGCCTTCGAGAAACATGTTGCCTTCGACGCGCACGTTGTCGACCAGGTCGTTGAGCCGATTGACCGAGCGCAGCAGCGTGCTCTTGCCGCAGCCGGAGGGGCCGATCAGGGCGGTGACCTGGCCGCGGGGAATGCGCATGGTGATGTCGCGCAGCGCACGGAAGTCGCCGTAGTAGAGGTTGAACCGCTCGATGGCGAGCACCGCGTCGGGCGCCTGCACGCCGTCGTGCACATCGGCCGGCACGATCTCGCCGCCCGCGATGCGGCGCAGGCGGTTGGGTCGCGATGCGCCGTCGTCCGCCGCGGGCGCGCGTTGTTCGGCGGGTTGTGTCACAGTGAGTGTTTCCGTCTGGTCAGTCATGGATTGATTCGCCCTGTTCCCCGCTTGAAAACCCGCCTCGCAAAGCCCGCAGATGGCGACGAAGAGCCTTCTGCGGGATCTCCCTCTAAAACGTCGCGCTGACGAACTTGCGCCGAAGCCGCGACCGCAGCCACATCGCCGAGAGATTCAGCGCCGCGATCAGCGCGATCAGCAGCAGCGTCGTCGTGAACACCATCGGCTTGGCCGCCTCGGAGTTCTGGCTCTGGAAACCCAGGTCGTAAATGTGAAAGCCCAGGTGCATGAAGCTGCGCTCCAGGTGCACGTACGGCGGGTTGCCGTCCATCGGCAGCTCCGGCGCCAGCTTCACCGCGCCCACCAGCATCAGCGGCGCCACCTCGCCCGCGCCGCGCGCCATCGCCAGGATCGTGCCCGTCATGATTCCCGGCATCGCCCGCGGCAGCACGATGCGCCGGATCGTCTGCCACTTGCTCGCGCCGCACGCATACGACCCCTCGCGCATCGAGCCCGGCACCGCCGCCAGCGCTTCCTCCGTCGCCACGATCACCACCGGCAGCGTCAACAATGCCAGCGTCAGCGACGCCCACAGCACGCCACCCGTGCCGAATGTCGGGTTCGGCAGCTTCGCCTCGAAGAAAAGCTTGTCGATCGACCCGCCGACCAGGTAACAGAAAAAGCCCAGCCCGAACACGCCGAACACGATGCTCGGCACGCCGGCGAGATTGTTCACCGCGATGCGCACCGCGCTGACGACCGGCCCCGCCTTCGCATACTCGCGCAGATACAGCGCCGCCAGCACGCCGAACGGCACGACCACCAGCGACATGATCATCGTCATCACCACCGTGCCGAAGATCGCGGGGAACACGCCGCCTTCGCTGTTCGCCTCGCGCGGATCGTCGCTTAGAAACTCCCACCAGCGCGACAGGTACACGCCCGTCTTGCCCGTGACGCCGAGCTGGTTCGCGGGATACGCGCGGACGATCTCGTGCACCGGCTGCACCTTCGTCTGCCCCTGCAACGTGGTGAATCGGATCCGGTAGCGATCGTTCTCGTTGTTGATCCGTTCAATCTGCTCGGCGATCGCGTCGTATTCGTCCTGCGCCTCGGCCTTGACTTCCTCGAAACGGTGCTGCGCCTCGCGCGCTTCGGCAGAGCCTTCGCCATATGTCAGCGCCGCTTCGCGCGCCGCGAGTCGCGCATGCTCGACCCGGTAGTTGATGCGACCCATCGCGTGTTCTTCGAGGTGCTGGCGCTGGCGCCACCGCTGACGGGCCGCGGCGTGATGCTCGTTGAATCGCGCCCACACCTCGGTACGCGCTTCATCCAGCGCATCGCCGTCGAGGCCTTCGGTGTCGACCACCACTTCGCCATAGAGGATGAATGCTGAGGGGAAACCATAGAACCGGCCCCAGTTCAGCCGTTCCACGGTCATCGCCCACGCCGGTCGCCATTCGCGCTCCACGTTCGCATCGTTGATCCAGTGAAAGTGTGTGCCGGTGAGGTCGAAGTTGCCGGTGCGGAAGAGCCGGCGCTGCGCCTCGTCACCGTTGTAGGATTCCGAGCGCGTGATCTCGCCCATGAACTGGCCGGTCGGCGTTTCCACCGCAACAACGGGCGCGGGCCAGAACGTCGTGATGCCCTGCCAGAACACCAGCACCAGCAGGCCGACGATCATGAGCAGGCACACCGCCAGTCCGCCGCCGCTGAGCCACAGCATCGGCTCGCCGTGCGCCATCAGCGCGCCGCGCCGCTGTTTCACCGCCGGGCGCACCGGCTTGGTTTCGAGTTGTGCCGGCGCGGCGGTCATAGCTGGTAAGCCCTTTTGCGAAAGCGCAGCCGCACGACTTCCGCCACGGTGTTCAGCGCGAACGTCATCGCGAACAGCGCCAGTGCCGCGAGAAACAGCATGCGGTAATGCGTGCCGTTGATCGGCGCTTCGGGCAGCTCCACCGCGATGTTCGCGCTCAGCGTGCGGAAGCCGCTGAAGATGTTCCACTCCATCACCGGCGTGTTGCCCGCGGCCATCAGCACGATCATTGTTTCACCCACCGCGCGGCCGAGCCCGATCATTGTTGCCGAAAACAATCCGCTCATCGCCGTGGGGATCACGATGCGCACCGCCGTCTGCCACGGCGTCGCGCCCGTCGCCAGCGACCCGGCGCGCAAGTGCTCCGGCACCGCCGACAGCGCATCGTCTGCGATCGTGTAGATGATCGGAATCACCGCGAAGCCCATCACGAACCCAACCACCAGCGCATTGCGCTGCACGAACGTGTTCAGCACATCCGGTGGGAAAAAGTTCGCCCCGCGCGGATCAAATCCGATTCCCGTCAACACCAGCCCCGCCGCAAAGCTCAACACCACCACGGCCGCGCACACGATCACGAACTTCACCAGTTCCGCCAGCGCCGCGCTCGGCCTGCTCCACGCGCGCACCAGCTCGCGGTACCGCGGGTTCACCCATTGCATGCACGCCACGCCCACCGCCACCGCCGACACCGGCAGGAGCAGCACAATCCATCCACCGAGCCCACCCAATGTCACGCCGAACATGCGCGTCTGCACCTGTCCGTCCAGCCACAGTCGCAGATCCCCCGCAAACAACAGTCTTTCCAACACAGGTCCCGTCCACCACGCCGCCATCAAGCCCACCGGCAGCACCGCGCAGATCAACACGAAACGGTAAGGCTTCATTCGCACGAACAGGCCATGCGGCAACAACTGCCACAGGTACGCCCCCGCCAGCAGCGCCACCGGCACCGTGAACAACATCGCCAGCACCGCCGGCAAGAACCGCTCCACCCACGGCGCAAACACCAGCGCCGCCAGAAACCCGAGCACCACCGTCGGCAGGCTCGCCATCGTCTCGATCGTCGGCTTGATCTTCGCCTTCGTGCGCGGATGCAGAAACTCGCTCGAATACACCGCCGCCGCCAACCCCAACGGCAGACCGAACATCATGCAGTAGACCGTTGCCTTCATCGTGCCGAAAATCAGCGGCATCAGACCGAACTTCGGCTCGAAATCATCCGATCCGCTGGAAGACTGCCACGCGTGCGCCGGCTTGTTGTAGCCTTCGTACCACACCTTCCCGAACACCGCACCGAGTGACGCCTCGGGATGCTTCGTGTCGATCTGCCAGAGCGTGGCCACGTCGCGCTGCGCCGCCATGAGCGCATCGTCTTTCGGCGCGATCGCTACGGCGGTCACACGGCCCTGGCCGTCGGCGCGCGCGTGCGTGAGCGTATCGTTCGTGGTGACCAGCGCCAGGCGCGTCGAGCCGTCGGCATAACCGATGGCGATCATGCGGCTGCGCTTCGAGCTGGCCAGCGCCGTCACCGGCGCCTCGGCTTTCGCAAGCTCGTGCGCCATGACGAGCCGCGCGCCGTCGGGCGTCGTGCCTGCGGCGGACTCGGGCTTGATGTGGAACCAGCCGCGCACGCGGCCGTGCGAGTCGCCGGTGATCAGCGTGTTGCGGCCGTTGACGAAGTGCAGCGCGGTCAGCGTGGCATTGTCCTCCGGCGCCAGGTCGAGCGTCTCGGCGAGCTGCGGATTCTTCATCGAGCGCGAGTCGAAGCGCAGCGCGCGGCCGTCGGGCCAGGCGAGATAGACGTTGTCACCCAGGCCGGCCACCTTGAGATAGGTCGGCGGCTCACCGCCCACCAGCGCTTCGTAAGGCAGGCGCGTGCTGTCGGGTGTGTACGTCACCTCGCCGGTCATCATGTTGCGCTTTTCGCGCACCGTGCTGAGGCGCAGCTCCCCGTCGCCGTAGAGCGCGGCGTAGACGGGGCCGCGGTTGGTGATCGCCAGGTCCAGCGCGACCACGCCGGTGTCGTTTTCCGCCTCGATCGGCGCGTCGAGCTGAATCTCCAGCTCGCTCAGGCGGAGTTGTCCGCTGCGCGTGCGCGTGATGACGCCGTCGCGGAACGGTGCGGCCTGGCCCGTTTCGAGCGCACCGATGTGTGGATCGTCGATGGACGCGGCTTCGATGGAGCGCAGCGCGAAGTCGATTGTGCCGAGCTGGATCGTGCCATCATCGAAGCCGAAGGCGAGGTGCTTGCCATCGAGCGTGAAGGACGCGGCGGTCAGCGCGCGGCCTTGCGGTGTCAGGTCGTGGCGCTTGACGCGCTGGCCGTCGTGCAGGGCGTAGGTTTCGACGACGCCGTCCTCGAAGAACGAGGCGGTGAGCATCTGGTACTCGTCCACGGCGACGTGCATCGGCTCGACGTCATCGGCCGCGCGCGTGATCGAGCGCTGGCCTTCGATCTCGGGCGAGGAGAAAAGCGGAATGACCACCCACACGAGAAAGACACACACCAGTGACACGGCGAGGATGGTGCCGATGCCGCCGAGCGTGATGAGCAGCCGCGCCGTCCTGTCGGCGGCGCGCACGAGCGGCGACGTTTTGCGTCGCCGCGCGCGGCGGGTGAAGCTGGTGTCACTGTGTTTGTGTGGCATCAAGAACCGTGGTGAGATCCAACGAGTGAGCGCGGAAACAAAAAGACTCCCCTCCCTTGAGGGAGGGGCAGGGGAGGGTGAGAGCTTGAAGTTCAGCAGCGCTTCGTAATCACCAGCGCTGCCGGTCTTCCAGCCCTCACCCCCGCCCTGCCTCCCCCTCAAGGGGGAGGGGTTGAGACGGTATCCGCTTATTCCTCGATGTATCCGGTCACGCCGAGGCGCTCGAGGTCCTGCTTCGCGATCGCGGCGGAAACGGGGTAGTAGCCGTCCTTGGTCACGTCGCTCTGGCCCTTGCGGCTGAACATGTACTTGAGAAACTCACGCCGCAGCGGATCGAGCTGCGCATCCGGCTCGTGATTGACGTACACGCGAAGAAAGCGCGCCAGCGGATAGTCGCCGGAGTAGGCATTCGCAGGGTTCGCGTCGTACTTCGCGCCGTCGACGTCCGCGGCGAGCGGAACGGTCGCGACGTCGGCGGTCTTGTAGCCGATGCCGGAGTAGCCGATGGCGTACTTGTCGCTGGCCACGGCCTGGACGACCGACGAGCTGCCGGGCTGTTCCTTGACGCTGTTCTTGTAGTCGCCGCCGAACAGGGCGTTCTCCTTGAAGTAGCCGTAGGTGCCGGAGGCGGAGTTGCGGCCGTAGAGGCTGATGGGCTTGTTGGCCCATTCCCCGGTCAGGCCGAGGTCGCCCCACGTGCGGATGTTGGTGTCGTGTCCGCCGCGGCGCGTCTTAGAGAAGATCGCGTCGACCTGCTGAAGCGTGAGGCCTTCCTTGGCGATCGGGTTGTCCTTGTGCACGAACACGGCGAGCGCATCGATGCACGTGCGCACCGGCGTGGGCTTGTAGCCGTAGCGCGATTCGAAGGCGTCGATCTCCTCGGCCTTCATCGCCCGGCTCATCGGGCCGAAGTTGCTCGTGCCGCTGATCAACGCCGGCGGGGCGGTCGAGGAGCCCTTGCCTTCGATCTCGATTCGCACGTTGGGATAGAACTCGATGAAGCCCTCGGCCCAGAGCGCCATCGTGTTGTTCATCGTGTCCGAGCCGACGCTCTTGATGTTGCCGGAGACGCCGGAGACTTTCTCGTATTCGGGCAGATTCGGATCGACCGGGACCTGCTGCGCCGAAAGGGTGGGCGCGGCGGCGGCGATCATCGCGCCGGCGAGCAGGGCGCCGCCGGTGCGCCGCATTTGTCTGAAGATGGTCCGTGGCATTTGCATGGCTTTCGTTCCTCCGATGAAGTTGGGGATGTTCGTCCGTTCGCGTTGCGTTCGCTGCAAACGGTAGAGTGGGCGTGTTAGCGTCGGATGAGCGCTGCGTGAGCTTTCCAATAAAGCGCAGCGCTGCCGCGCCGACCGCCGCGGAGGTGCCGTGGATGGCGAATGCGAGATGGTGCGAACGCCCGTCCGGAGTGCAGCGAAGGGCGGGAACTGCCCGGATCGCCTGCACGGGCGCTGCTGGTTGCTGGAGATGATCCCGCCCTTCGCTCGCGGACTCGCTCAGGACGGGCGTGATGGTGTGGAATATGGAGGCGTCTTCAGCGACACCGAGCGTCCACCGCCCACCTATGGCAATTGATACCCTGGCGACGCCGCCGGCCGACCGCTCGTCAGCCGCCGCCCCGCCCACGGCAGCACGATCGACACCGCCGCCAGCGCCACCACCGTCGCCGCCGGCCACCACAGTCCCGCGCCGATCAGCCACGCCGCGTCGTAGAGGATCAGCCACCGCGTGCCGATGCGCCCCAGCCGCCGCGCCGCCTCGCGTCGGCCGTCACCACCCCGCAGCGCCACCCCCAGCGCCGCCACGAACACCGCCGCCACTACCGCCGGCGGCAGCCAGATCCACCGCCCGACATCGCCGCCCACCCCCGGCACCGCCCCCGTCCCCCGCGCGGTCATCCCACCCACCAGCAGCAGCGACAGAAACACCCAGCCCAGGCACACCCCCCACCCGCCCCGCGCGGTCAGCCGCGGCCGATCGAACCCGTGCACCCGCGTGATCGCCGACACCCCGATCACGTGCGTCAGGTTCAGCACCACCGGCCACGCAAAACCCAGCAGCGGGTTCGGCACCGCCATCACCAGCGCATGCCACAGCCCCGTGCCCACCACCGCCACCGCCGGGAAAAATCGCCCCGCCAGCGGATAAAACACCATCCCCGCCGCCGTCGCCGCCGCGAGCAGCCCGCTCGCCGGCCCCAGCGTCCCCGCCGCCACCAGCCCGAGCGTTGTTCCCCCGACCCCCACCACCAGCGTCACGAAACACCCCCGCAGGCAGCCTGCCGACCGCCGCGCCTCGGCCGGCGTGCCCGTCTCGCGATCGTCCCGCCGCATCCGCCGCGGCACCGCCGCCAGCGTCGCTCCACCCACCACCACGCCCACCGCCGCCAGACACGCCCACCCCAGCGACGCGCCCAGGCCCAGTTCCGCCAGGCGCGGGTTGCGCTGGCCGGCCGGCTCGATCGTCCACGCCAGCCACGTCATCGTCCAGACGTGCGCCACCGCCACCGGCGCCAGCACCGCCCAGCGCGGTTCAGCCGACCACCACCCGGCGCGGCGCGCCTGCGGCGCACGGGCGGAGAGATCGGCGGCGGAATGAGCGGGTTCGTTGCTGTACAAGATTGTCCCGATCACGATACACTCGCCGATGAAAGCAACCAAGGGCCGAACTTTGCCGCGAATCGCCAATCCAACCTCGAGCTCGCTTTCGCCCCGCCGCGGCGCGTGGCTGCTGTGCCTCGTCCTGGCGCTCGGCGCGCTCGGCTGCCAGGCGGGCGAGTCACCGCAGTCCCTGGTCGCCGAAGCGCTGGACACGATGGGCCCTCCCTCGCCGACCGAGGCCGCGCGCGATGCGTTCAATGTCTACGACGCCGACCGGCGCCGGCGCGCGGTCGCGCTGCTCTCGGCCGCGCCGTTCGGCGGCGAGGACACCTACGTGCGCGTCTATCGCCTGCTCATCAACGATCCGGACGCCACCGTGCGCGCCGCCTGCGCCAAAGCGCTCGGAATGCACGGCAGCGTGGAGGATGCCGACCACCTGACGCCGCTGCTCACCGACGAGCACGCCTTCGTGCGCTGGGATGCGGCCAAGGCGCTGCAGCGCATCCACAACCCCGTCGCCATCGACCCGCTTCTCCGCGCGGTGCAGAACGACCAGGACGCCGACGTGCGCATGGCCGCCGCCAAGGCGCTGGGTCAGTACGCCGAGGCGCGCGTCTTCGACGTGCTGCTGGGCGCGCTCAACGATCACGACTTCGGCGTCGTCAATGCCGCGCATGAATCGCTGGTCACGCTCACCGGCCGGGAGCTGGGCACCGACAGCCGCGACTGGCTCGCCTGGTCGCAGCAGCATCGCGACGCCCTGTTCGAGCAGCAGCAGCGCTACACCTACGAGCCTTACGATCCCCCGCCGGGCATCATCGAGCGCATGCAGTTCTGGCGCACCCGGACCGCCGCCGACGCTCGCACGCCGACCGGTCTCGACGAGCCGGGCGACGACGCCGACCGCGCTTCCAGCAGTTGAGCGCCCCACGCCGCCTGCGGCTTGGCACGCACTTCATCCCCAAAAAGCGCGCGAATGGCGAGTCCGCGAGCCTTTCGCGGGGTGCCGCAAAGGTGGTCGGCATCGCTGTCATATGAAAAGTTCCGCCAGACCCCGCGGAAGGCTCCTGCGTCGCCATCCGCGGGCGTTGGGCGATGGGTTGGCCACTGGGTTGGCGACAAGGCGGTTCCCTCACGCTTCCGCCCGCGCCGCCCATTCGTCCTCCAGCGGTTGCAACCGCCCGCGCAGCTCGTCGCTCTCGGCGCGCAAGCGCTTGATCCGCTGACCATCGCGATGCGTTTCGGGCGACGCCAGTTCCGCGTCGATCTCCGCCAGGCGCGTCTCGATGCGCTCGATCTCCGCTTCGAGCTGCTTCTGCGTCATGCGCCTGGAACCGTTGGACGTTGAGCGCTTGGGGTTGCGCTGCGCGTTTTCCGTCTTCGCTTTGCGCGCTTCGTTCGCTTTGGAAGCGGCCGGCGCCGGCGTCGCTGCTGCATCCTTCTCCTGCTGCTGCATCGCCAGGTAATCGCTGTAGGTGCCCAGCACGCGCTGCACGCGCCCTTCGCCATCGAGCACGATCAACTGGTCGGCCAGGTTCTCCAGCAGCATGCGGTCGTGCGTGATCAGCAGCAGCGTGCCCTCGGCGCCCTTGTTCTGGCCGTAACCGCTCGGCGGCGTGGTGAACTGCGCCAGCGCTTCCTCGATCCGCTCGGCGCTGGGAATATCCAGGTGGTTCGTGGGTTCGTCGAGCACCAGCACGTTGTGCCGGCCCGCGACCAGGCTCGCCAGCGCCACACGGCTGCGCTCGCCGCCGGACAGCGCACTGAGCGGCTTGTCCTGCTCCTCCTCGCTGAACAGGAACGCGCCCGCGAGGTTGCGCGCCTCCTGCTCGGTCTCGTTCGGCACGAATCGGCGCAGGTACTCCATCACCGTCGCGGGCTCGTGCAGCAGGTGCTCGTGCGTCTGGCGGTAGTGGCCGATGCTGACCTGCGCTCCGGTGCGTGTCGTGCCATCGCTGGGATCCTGCTCGCCGAGCAGGCAGCGCACGAGCGTGGACTTGCCCGCGCCGTTGGGGCCGATGATGCCGATGCGATTGCCGCGCTCGACCTTCACGCTCAGGTTCTCGAACAGCGTTTTACCCGGATAGCGCACCGCGATCTGTTCCGCCTGGGCGACCATGTCGCCGCTGCGCACGCTCGGGCGCAGTTGCAGGTTCATCGTGTCCATCTCGGGCGGCAGCTCGAACGCCTCGTCGCGCTTGAACCGTTCGAGCCGTTTCTCGCGCCCCTGCGCCTGCTTGGCGCGCTGGCCGGCGCGGTAGCGGTCGATGAACGACTGCTCCTGCTTGATCCTCGTCTGCTGCTTTTCGTAAGCGCGCTGCTGCGCGAGGCGGCGCTCGGCGCGCAGCGCGCGGTACTTGTCGTAGTTGCCGGGGTATTCGACCAGCTCGCCGTGCTCCAGCTCGACGATCTTGCCCACCGAGCGGTTCAGCAGCCAGCGGTCGTGGCTGACCAGCAGCACCGCGCCGGCGTAACCGGCGAGGAAACCTTCCAGCCACTGCCGGCCAGCGATGTCCAGGTGGTTGGTCGGCTCGTCCAGCAGGAGCAGGTCCGGCTCGCTGAGCAGCAGCTTCGCCAGCGCGAGGCGGTTCTTCTGGCCGCCGGAAAGGTCGCGCACCTTGACGGGGAAGTATTCATCCGTCAGGCCGAGGCCGTGCAGTGTCTGGTCGATGCGATGGTCCACCGCGTATCCGCCGAGCGCTTCCATGCGGTGTTCGAGCTGCTCGTAGCGCTTCAGCAGCTTGTCCAGCGCATCGCCGTCGGCCTCGGCCATCTCGTGCGAGACCTGTTCGAGTTGTTCGTGCAATTCGAACAGCTCGCTGAACGCCTTGCCCGCTTCCTGGCGCAGCGTGGTGTCGGGGGCGAGATCCGGGTCCTGGTGCAGATAGCCGACGACGGCGCCGCGGGCGAGCTGGATGCGCCCCTCGTCCGGGCGGTGTCCGCCGAGGCCGGCGATGAGGCGCATCAGCGTGGACTTGCCGCAGCCGTTGCGCCCCACGAGGCCGACGTGATCGCCGGCTTCGAGCGTCAGGTTCACGCCATCGAGCAGCACGCGCTGCCCGAAGTGCAGCGTCAGGTTGGCGACACTCAGAAGAGCCATGGGGCGGACATGGTATGCCAGGGCGCGGCCGAAGGCACGCGGCGGGGGAGGGCTGATTGCCAATTGCCGATTGCCGATTAAGAGGGTGGCACTGACAAGCGGAGTCCGCGGAGCTTGTCAGTGGTTGAAGGTGGCCCACATGGACAACGCTCCGCCGAGCCTGCACGTTGTCAATGGCACCCTCTCCTCTTCTTCAATCGGCAATCGGCAATTGGCAACTGGCAATCAAACGCCCCGCCGATCGAACCGATACCCTCCCGGGAGATGGCACTCGTGCGCAACCTGGTGATCGTTCTGGCCCACGGCTTGCGCAGCGATGCGTTGAGCGACGACCGTTCGTGGCCGCTCTACACGCCCACCCTGGAGCGGCTGGCGCAGCGCGGGGCGCGGCTGGTCGCCACCAGTGCCTCGCCCGCCGATGGTGCCGGCACCGCCAGTCTGCTGACGGGCCTGCACGCGCGCCAGCACGGTTTCTATGGGGACGGTCCGATACCCCCGCTGGCCCAGGCGCTGCCGCGCTGGCTGGCGGAGGCGGGCTATCACGTGGCGGGGGTGGGGTGTGTCGGGCCGGTGCAGCGCTGGCTGCACGAGGCGGTGCCGGTGGCGCCGGTGGATCAGCTCGAGCCGGCGGGGTGTGCGTACTGGTCAGCGATGGGCACGCGCAAATTGGCGGGGGCGTTGCAGAAGCAGCGCGAGCAGCGGTTGCGCAGCGGGCCGTTCGAGCCGCATCGTCTGCTGCTGGAGCCGGAGGACGACATCGACGGGTTCATCGGCCGCGAGGCCGCGGGGATGCTCAAGCGCATGCCCGGCGACATGCCCTGGGCGCTGTTGGTGATGTTTTCGGGTCCGGGCAACGATTTGCCGCCGCCGACGCTGTACGAATCGGTCGTTGAGCCGGCCGCGCTGCAAGGGGGGTTCGTGCCGGCCGACCTGCGCCAGCTTGATGCGCTGGCCGAGCCGGCGTATCCGCGCGCGCTGCTGCAACGGCTCGAGCCGCACACGGTCGGCCGCATTCGTGCCGATTATCTCGGGCGCGTGAGCCTGCTCGATTTCAGCCTCAACCGACTGATGCGCGGGCTTCGGCAGCGCGCCGACGGCGAGCGCACGTGGACGGTGGTCGGCTCGGATCGCGGGCATCTGCTCGGTGAGCATGGCTTGATCGGGCCGCGTTCGTTTCTCGCCGGGGCGGTGGAGGTGCCGGTGCTGGTGGTGCCGCCGGAGGACGGGCGGGGCGCGGCGCGCCTGGTGAGCGAGGGGCTGGTCAGCACGGTGGACGTCGCGGCGACGGCGGTGGCGCTGGGTTCGTGCGATCGGCCGGCGGTGATGGCGGGGCGGTCGCTGCTGCCGGCGCTGACCGGGGAGGGTGAACTGCCCGATCCGCCGGGCGGCAACATCAGCGAGTTCGGTGATCGGCTCATGCTGGAGACCGAACGCTTCCGCGCGGTCTACGATCGTCGCACCGGCCAGTGCATGGGGCTTTACGATCTGCTGCACGATCCGGACGAGCGGGCGAATCTGGTCGAGACGCCGCGCGGGCGGAACCTGGTCGATGCGCTGCGCTGGCGCGTGGCCGAGGCGCTGATGCCGCTGCGCGCGGTGACGGGCGTGTATGCGGGGTGCTGAGGGGGACGTTCGTATTGCCGCGCCCCGCCCGAATCAGATCCGCATCGGCCGTATGATGAGGACATGACGACCGCTGGCCAGGACGCGATCGCGCTCACGGGTGCCGCGGCGGCGCTGCGCGACCGGTTGGCGGCGCAGCTCGAAGGTGAGGTGCGCTTCGACGCCGGCAGCCGCGCGATGTATGCGCAGGACGCTTCGCATTACCGGCAGGTGCCGATCGGCGTGGTGGCGCCCCAATCGGTGCAGGACATCGAAACCGCCGTGCGCATCTGTCGTGAGCACGACGCGGCGCTGCTCGTGCGCGGTGCGGGCACGAGCCTGGCGGGGCAGGGGTGCAACGTCGCGGTCGTGCTCGATTGCACGAAGCATCTGAACCGCATCCTGGAGATCGATCCCAAGCATCGCCTCGCGCGCGTCGAGCCGGGCGTGGTGCTCGATGACCTGCGCGCGGCGGCGCAGCGTCACGGCCTGACGTTCGGGCCCGATCCTTCGACGCACGCGGTCTGCACCATCGGCGGGATGATCGGCAACAACGCCTGCGGCGTGCATTCGCAGACCGCCGGGCGCACGAGCGAGAACGTCGAATCCATGGAGGTGCTCACCTGTGACGGTACGCGCCTGCGCGTCGGCGCGACCTCCGACGACGCGTTGGCGCAGCGCAAAGCGAAAGGTGGCCGGGAAGGGGAGATCTACACCGCGCTCGCGGCGCTGCGCGAGGAATACGCCGACTTCATCCGGGCGCGCTATCCCGACATGCCGCGGCGCGTCTCCGGCTACAACCTCGACGAGCTGCTGCCGGAGCGCGGCTTTCACGTCGCCCGCGCATTGGTCGGCAGCGAGGGCACGTGCGCCATCGTGCTGGAAGCGACGGTGCGCCTCGTACCCTGCCCGCCGGCGCGAGCGATGGTGGTGCTGGCGTATCCCGACGTCGCGGCGGCGGGCGATGACGTGACGCGCGTGCTCGAATACGCGCCGATCGGCCTGGAAGGCACCGCCGATTCGCTGATCGCGAACATGCGCGCCCGCCAACTCGAGGCGGAAGGCCTGGCGCTGCTGCCGGAAGGCGGCGGGTGGCTGTTCGCGGAGTTCGGCGGCGAGACGCGCGAACAGGCGGTGGAGCGCGCGCAGCGGTTGATGCGCGATCTGGAAACGCCGCGCATGGTGCTGATTGATGAGCCGGCGCAGATGCGCGCGTTATGGTCGGCGCGCGAGGCGGCGGTCGGCGCCAGCGCGCGTTTCGCCGACGGCACCGACACCTGGCCGGGCTGGGAGGACGCCGCCGTGCCGCCGTCGCGCCTGGGCCAGTACCTGCGCGAGTTCCAGGCACTGCTCGACCAGCACGGCTACCGCGCCACGATCTACGGTCACTTCGGCCAGGGTTGCGTGCACGCGCGCATCGATTTCGACATGACCACCGCGGCCGGTGTCGAGCGTTATCGCCGTTTCGTCGAAGCCGCCGCCGACCTGGTCGTGCGCCACGGCGGTTCGCTCTCCGGCGAGCACGGCGACGGCCAGTCGCGCGCCGAGCTGCTGCATCGGATGTTCGGGCCGGATCTGGTCGCCGCGTTCAGCCGGTTCAAGACAATCTGGGACCCGCAACACCGCATGTCGCCGGGCAAGCTCGTGCAGCCGCACGCGCTGACCGACGACCTGCGCCTCGGCGCGCATTACGAGCTGCCGCAGCTTGAGACGCACTTTCAGTATCCGGACGATGATGAATCTTTTGCGCGAGCGACGAACCGTTGCATCGGCGTCGGCAAGTGCCTGCGGCATCACGGCGGGACGATGTGCCCGAGCTACATGGTGACGCGCGAGGAGCGCCACACGACGCGCGGCCGCGCGCGGCTGCTCCAGGAGATGGCGCACGGGCGCCTCGTGAACGGCTGGCGCAACGAGGAAGTCAAGGCGGCGCTCGATCTTTGTCTCGCGTGCAAGGGGTGCAAGGGCGAGTGTCCCGCCGGGGTTGACGTGGCGACGTACAAGGCGGAGTTTCTCGCGCACTACTATCGCGGCCGGCTGCGTCCGCGCGCGGCGTATGCGTTCGGCCTGGTGCATCGCTGGGCGCGGCTGGCGTCGCTGGCGCCGCGCGCGGTGAATCGGGTGTTGCGCTTGCCGCTGGTCGGCGGCATGGCGAAGCGGCTGGCGGGGATGGCGCCGTCACGGCAGGTGCCGCGTTTCGCGCCGCTCACGTTTCGACGCTGGTTTGCACACCGCGCGGCGCCGGCGGCGGTGGCCGAGGCGCCGCGCGTGTTGCTCTGGCCGGACACGTTCAACAATCATTTTCAGCCGGACGTGCTTCGGTCCACGGTGGTCGTGCTCGAAGACGCGGGCTTTCGCGTGGTGCTGCCGGAGCGCGCGCTGTGTTGTGGCCGGCCGCTCTATGACTTCGGCATGCTTGATCGGGCGGAGGCGCATCTGTGGGACGTGCTCGATGCGTTGGGGCCGATGATCGAGGAGGACGTACCCGTGGTGGGGCTGGAGCCGAGTTGTGTGGCGGTGTTTCGTGACGAGTTGGTGAATCTGCTGCCGGATTCGGTGGATGCGCGCCGGTTGCGCGCTGGCACATACACGCTGGCGGAGTTTCTTCGACAGCGGGCGCCGGATTACAGGCCGCCGCATCTGACCGGGCGCGCCATCTTTCACGGTCACTGTCACCAGAAAGCGCTGATGGGCACCAGCGATGACGTGGCGCTGCTGCGCGCGACGGGGCTGGAGGTGCAGACGCCCGACACCGGCTGCTGCGGCATGGCGGGCAGCTTCGGTTTCCAGCGCGAGCATCACGAGCTTTCGCTGCAGATTGGCGAGCGCGTGCTGCTGCCGCTCGTGCGCGAGGCGGATGAGAATACGTGGATCATCACCGACGGGTTCAGTTGCCGCGAGCAGATCGCCCAGGGCACCGGCCGGCGCGTGTGGCATCTGGCGGAGGTGTTGGCGCAGCGGAGCGGTGTTACGTCGTGAACGTGGCGCTGCGCAGCTCCGCGAGGTCGCGCGGGTCGGGAGAATCGGAGGTGACGCGCACGCGCTCGTCGCTGGCGATCTGGCTGAGCAGCGCGCCGACGCGGCGCCACTGTTGCTGCCAGGTGCCGCATTGCTGGACGAGTCGGCGCGCCTGGGCGCCGGCGTGACCGGCGCGTTTGCGGTCTTCGAGCATGCGGCGCGTCGCTTCGGCGATCTGTTGGCCGTTCTCCGCCAGCGCGGGGGCCGCGGCGGTCTCGTCCGGCAGCGTGCGCGCCACTGCGGACGTGCACACGACGGGGCGCGCCAGGGCCATCATCATCAGCGTGCGCTCGGCGGCGCCGCGCGCCTGGCGCTGCGGCGCCACGCCCACGATGCATCGGCTCATGCGCAGCGCCTCGGGCACGCCGCCGTCGGCACGATCGATCAGCTCCACCCACGCCAGCGAACCGAGTCGGCGAATCGGCTTGGGCAGGTCGTAATCCATCAGCACCAGGCGCGCGTCGGGCACGTGCCGGCGCAGCAGCGGCATGACGGTGCGCGCCAGCCACACGGCGGCGCGCTGGTGCGCGGCGATGGCAAGGTCGCCGCAGAAGAGCACGTCGTTGGGCAGGTCGGTGATCGTATCGCCCGAGAAGCCGTCGGTCGGGTTGACGCCGTTGGCGACGGCCCAGAGGCTGGCGTGGGGCGCGCGGCGGGCGGTGATCTGCAGGTCGATCTCGTCGTTCACCAGCGCCAGGTCGGCGCTGTTGGCGGCGGCGGATTCGAGGCTGCGCAGCAGCTTGGCCTCGCTGCGCAGGGCCCACGCGGTCAGGCCGCGCTGCGCCGTGGCGCGCGTGATCAGTCGCTGGCTGAGCGGTTCGCCGAGGTCGAGCAGGTAGAACGGCCGCGGCTTGTTCGCGAGCAGGGGGGCGATCATCTGGTGATGCACCGCGTCGACGCAGACGACCAGGGCCGCGCCCTGGCCGACCTCGCGCACCTGCTGCGCCATCGCGTCCTGCCATTCGCGGGTGCGGATGAACGGCTCGCCGCGCATCCACGCGTGCGCGGCGCGCAGCCAACTACCGTGGTCCGGTGGGAAGATGCGCGCTCGCTCCACGAGTCCGCGCAGCGCGTGGATCTCGGAGCCGTCCTGCCTGGGGCTCACGCCGGTGATCAGATCGACGTCGAAGCCCGCTTGGCGAATGGTCTGGAGCAGCCAGTACGCCCGATGGTCCGCGCCGCGTCCGGCCTGGGGCACCGTTCGTGTCAGCAGCAGCGCTCGCAAAGTCCATCCTCCACGGGGCGCACAATCCGGGCGCAGGCCGCCCGCCGGGCCTATAAGGCCCTATCGGGTGTTTGGAGAGGCGACTTGGGAGCAAAGAGTGCGGGGCGCCGGATTATTCGGACGCATCGAAAGCCTCACCCGTGCCGTCCACGATCTCGTCGCGCAGCGTTTCCATGGCGGCGTTGATCGTTTCCGGCTCGAAGCCGCGCCGCGCGAGCAAGCCGAAGAGGCGGCGCTGGCGCGCGGGGGGATCGAGTCGGCTCATCCGGCGGAGGCGCTGGCGCGCGAGGGTGACCGCCTCGGCCTCGGGATCGGCGGTGTCGCGCGTCTCGGCGATGAGCTGGTCGATCAGCTTGCGGTCGAGTCCCTTCTGGAAAAGCTTCTGGCGCAGGAGGCGCGGGCCGGCTGGTCTGGCGCGTTGCGTCTCGCGGATCAGCGCGCGGCCGAGGGCCTCGTCGTCGAGGTACTTCAACTCGGTGAGACGGTCGAGCACGTGCTGGCGCGTGGCCTGGTCGAATTCAAGGTCGTGCAGCTTGCGATCGAGATCGCGCCGGCTCATGGCACGGCGGTTGAGCCGATTCATCGCCTTGCGCATGGCCTTGTCGACTTGCGCCGCCTGCTGGAGGCGCGCGGCCAGCGCCTCGTCCCACGGCTGATCGACGGACAGGCCCAGCTCGTCGATCTGTTTCGTCGGCAAGGTTGCGACGACCTTGCGCCCGACGCGCACGGTGGCGCGCCGCGGATTGCGGGCGGTGGGCGTGATCGAGGTGATGCGAGGGGGGTCGCTCATCGGCTATCATCGTATGCTCTCACACGGTGACGGGACACCCGGCATGCAAAGCATCGATCTGATCCGACGTCTGCACGAGCATCGCATGTGGTGTAATGACCTGTTGCGTCAAGCGGCGGCCGCGCTCGACGATCGGCAACTGCGCCAGCCGTTCGAGATGGGCCGGGGAAGCCTGTGGGCGACGCTGGTGCACCTGTACAGCGCCGAGCACGTCTGGATCGAAGCGCTGGAAGGCCATGCGTCGACGGCGCTGACCGAGGCGGATGCGTTCGAGACGTTCGAGGCGCTGTGCGAGACGTGGACCGCGCTGGATCAGCGCTGGCGGAAGTACCTGCATGCGCTGACGGCCGACCAGCTCGATCAACCCGTGCGACGGGTGAGCACGAGCAGCGGCGCCGGCCGGTTGTGGACGACGCCGGCGTATGACGTGCTGCTGCACGTGTGCACGCATGCCCAGTACACCACGGCACAGGCGGCGAACATGCTCCGGCATCTGGGCGTGAAGCCGCCGGACACGCAGATCATCACCCTCAGTCGCATCGAGCAGGGCGAGCAGGTGCGTTGAAATCTCGCGGATGCGCCGGCTCGTGCATGAACCCGTCGCGATCATCCAGCCGACCCTGATTGGCGGACTCAGCCTTGTCACATCGACGGCGCGGCCCTATCCTCGATGACGCGTTCGCTAGGGGTGCGCCGGAAAGAGACCGGCGCTGAGAGAGTCCCTCGGAACCTGAACCGGCTCGCACCGGCGTAGGGAAGCGAACTCGACCCGCCTGAGGGGATGTCGGCCGCCCGTCACCACCCATCGGCCCGTTGAGTCGCACGAAGCTTCCCACGCCGCGCCAGCGGTGGAGAAAAAGGAAGCTCTGCGATGATCCATCAACACGCCGCCACCTCGCTCAACGCCGCCGCGTATCAGCTCCCGCCGCGCGGGCAGAACCCGGGCAACGGTGAAGCGACCACGCCCGGCTCGTTCGCCAACATGCCGGACATCGGCGGCCCGCTCTCGTTCAGCTCGCCCGATACGCCCGGCATGCCGCGGCCATCCGACAAGACGGCGTGGGACTTTCTGCCGGAGGGGTGGCGCGTGGAAGTGCTGGAGCGCGATCCGGGCAAGCCGGCGACGCGCACGAACACGAGCGAAGGCGGTTGCTCACCGGGGTGTCCGTGCGGGGATGCGTTCGAAGCGTACGTGTTCACCGATGCGCGCGGCGTGCGCCGGCGCGTGACGCCGACGCTGGGTTTCAAGGCGGTGACGCAACTGGAGCATGCGCGGCTCGGCATCGTCACGCCGCAGATGCAGCGCGTCGCGGAGCGCGAGCCGCACCTCTCGCCCGAGCAGGTGCGCGACGAGGTGGCCGCGGGACGCATGGTGATCCCCGCGAACAAGACGCATCTCGATTTCAAGCTCGATCCGATGTGCATCGGCCGGGCGTCGAAGACGAAGATCAATGCGAACATGGGCGCGTCGCCCGTGAGCAGTGGCACGGAGGAAGAGGTCGAAAAGCTCCAGTGGGCCGAGCGGTGGGGCGCCGACACGGTGATGGACCTGTCCACCGGCGGCGATCTGGATGCATGCCGTGAAGCGATCATTCAAAACAGCTGCGTGCCCATCGGGACGGTGCCGATCTACTCGATGATCATCGGCCGCAAACTCGAAGACCTCGACGAAGCGGCGATCCTTGAAACGATCGAGCATCAGGCGCGACAGGGGGTGGACTACTTCACGGTGCACGCCGGCGTGCTGTTCGAACACCTGAAGTTCGCGAAGCAGCGGCTCATCGGCCTCGTCTCGCGCGGCGGGTCGCTGCTGGCCAAGTGGATGCTGCATCACAACAAGGAAAACCCGATGAACGACGCGTGGGAGCGCATCTGCGACGTGATGCGCGACCATGACGTGACGTTCTCCATCGGCGACGGCTGCCGGCCGGGCGGTCTCGCCGACGCCACGGACGAGCTGCAACTCGCCGAGCTGGTCGAGATCGGCAAGCTGACCGAGCGCGCCTGGCGCAAGGGCGTGCAGGTCATGGTCGAAGGGCCGGGCCACGTGCCGTTCGACCAGATCGAATACAACATGAAGCTGCAACGGAGCCTGTGCCACGGCGCGCCGTTCTACGTGCTCGGGCCGCTGGTGACTGATACGTTCCCCGGCTACGACCACATCACCAGTTGCATCGGCGCGACATCCGCTGCGTATCACGGCGCGTCGATGCTCTGTTATGTCACGCCGAAGGAGCACCTCGGCCTGCCCAAGCGCGAGGACGTGAAACAGGGTTGCATTGCGTACAAGATCGCGGCGCACGCCGCGGACGTGGCGCTGGGGATGCCCGGTTCGCGCGACTGGGACGATGAGCTGACCCGGGCGCGGGCGGCGCTGAACTGGGAGAAACACTTCGAGCTGAGCTTCGATCCCGACACCGCGCGGGCGTACCACGATGAAGACCTCGACGTGGACACCGACTTCTGCGCGATGTGCGGCCACGACTGGTGCTCGGTGCGCATCAGCAAGGAGATCCAGGAGTGGGCCTCCGGCAAGGACGAAGCGTTCAAGCGCGACACGCCGATGCGCAGCGATGCGTTGACGGCCGAGCAACAGCGCATCCTCGAACAGCGCGGCTACCTCAAGCCGGAGCAGATCCACAAGCTTGCAAGCAAGGTCAAACGAGAGATGACCGAGGCCGAGGCGGAGGGCGAGGACAACCCGGAATCCAAGCCGGCGTGCCATAGCGATTACGTCGACCCCGACGAGGCGAAACAGCTTCAGCAGCAAAAGCTCGTGCAGCTCGACACGCGCCCGGCGCATGGTCTGAGCAAGGATGACTCGCTCATCTAGCGCATGCCCAATCCAAGCATAGCGGCTGCCCTCTCAACCCCCCTCCCTTTGAGGGAGGGGCAAGGGAGGGTGAGACGAGCCGCAACCCTGAGCGCAGATGCGCATGACAGCGGTGCGTGTGATACGGGTTGCGATTATTTCGCAGGCGTAACCATGGCAATCTGCGATCGCCCGCTAAACAACAAGGCGATTTCACCGCCTGCGAATTTATCGCAACACGTATGACGCCTGAGATGCGTGAGGATGACACAACGTGATCGTGCGCCCCACCCTTCCCCTGCCCTTCCCTTGAGGGAGGGGGGTTGAGAAGGCGTTCTTTTATCTCGGTGCGGCGCCGGCTCACACCTCGCAGCGTCCCGCGGCCTGCCACGCTTGCCGCAGCAACTCGACGCATGCCGGGCCGGCTTCGGCGATGGAGGTGTTCCACTTCGCCTCGATGCTCACGCGCTCGTCGTAGCCGACCTTGCGCAGCGAGCAGAAGAACGACTCGAAATCGAACGCCTTCTCGCTCGTGCCGTGCGCGCCCGGCTGGAGGCGATCCACCGGCTCGGCGACGTGGACGTGGCGGATGTAGTCGCCGAGCTTGATGATCGCTTCGTCCGTTTCGTTCTCCAGGCCGTAGTGAAAGCTGTCCACCAGCGCCTGCACGCCCGGATGATTGGCGCGCTCGACCAGTGTCAGCTCGTCGGCGAGGGAGTTGATCGTGTTGGTCTCGCCCTGGTGCAGATGTTCGATCACCAGCGTGACGCCATGCTGATGACAGAGGTCGCCGGCCATGCGGCAGAACTCGGCGAGTTGATCCATCGCCTCGCCGGCGCTGACGCCTTCGGGGCGCACGCGCGCCTTGCCGCTGCCGAACACGAGGCGCTGGATGCCGATTCGTGCCGCGCGCTCCGCGACGCGGCCCATGTAGGTGCGCAGCGCGTCCATGTCGCGCTGCGGGCCGACCACCGGATGCGCCACCGGCAGCAGCGAGTTCGCCGCCTCGATCGGCAGGGGGAGCTTGTCCGGGTCCGGCGCGGCGGCGCGCCAGTCGGCGTCGCTGTCGTCGCCGCGCAGCACCGGCTGCACGCCGACCTCCAGAAAGTCGAACCCCGCGTCCCGCACCTGCTCGATGTTGTCAATCCCGCCGCAGCAGCCCAGTCGCATCATTCACCTCGTTTCCAAGTGTTTTTCAAACTCGATTCGGCCGTGATCGGCCCGTCAATAGCGCGGCACGCTCGGGTCCACGTCGCGCGACCACAGATCGATGCCGCCGGCCATGGACGTGACATCCACGAAACCCTGCTGCCGCAGCATCGCCGCCATCTGGAGCGAACGTCCGCCGTGATGGCAGTGCACGACGATCTTCTCCTCGCGGTAGGGCAGCAGCTCGTCGAGGCGCTGCGCCGCCTCCTGCAACGGCACGAGCTTGTCCGCGCCGAGATCCGCCGTCTGCGCTTCGGCGGGCGTGCGGCAATCCACCACGACGACGTGCTCGTCGCGCTCGCGCATCGCCCGCACCTGTCGCGGGGTCACTTCCCAGTCCGGCCGAAAGCAGTAGCCTTCCGGCAACCCGTGCTCGTCCAAGTTCGGTTCGGCCATCACTTTGGGTCTTACGCTCTTGATGCGAGATGCACCGGTTCACGGTAGCGACGCGATAGCCGCCGGCCGATCCGGCGACCCCTGTCTGCGGTGCGACCTGTCGCGCGTGGGTGGGTGCTTTCCCCGGTCGCGCACGATCACACGC
>JBMCXL010000005.1:0-24494 GCA_048621015.1 Phycisphaeraceae bacterium | reverse complement strand
CCGTAGCAGGCCACGAGCTGCTCGCGCGGCGGAGCTTCGCCCTGGAGCATGCCCAGCACGTCGATGCCGTCGCGCGTCTCGGTCTGCCCGGCTGCATGCGTGGCCATGCCGAACAGATCGGTCAGGCACACCAGCTCGTCGCGCTGCACGTTCTGCGGTAGCTGCGCCGGCCAGCTCACCAGCATCGGCACGTGCGCCGACTGCTCGAAGTAGCTTTCTTTCTGCCAGGCGTTGTGATCGCCCAGCCCTTCACCGTGATCGGAGAAGAAGCAGATGACGGTGTTGTCGGCATCGCCGCGCTGCTCCAGCGCATCGAGCACGCGGCCGAGGCACCAGTCGATGTAGCTGATCTCGCCGTAGTAGCGGGCGCGCAGGATGCGCGCCAGGAAATCGTTGATTCCGTCGGCCCAGATGATGTGATTCATCCAGGGAATCTGCTCGTCCATGTGGTCCAGCGCCAGGTCGCCGCGCACGGGGTTGGGCATGTCGTCGGGGTCGTACATGCGGTTGAACGGCTGCGGCGGCGCCAGCGGCGGGTGCGGGCCGATGAATGAGAGGAAGCCGAAGAAGGGGCGCTCGTCGTCGACCTGCAATTGTTCGACGGCGCGGTCGGCGGCCCAGGACTCGACGGTGATCTCCGCCGGCAGGGGGCTCATCTGCGGCATGTAGTACATCTCGGTGCGCTCGCCCTGGAGCATGTCGAGCCAGTCATACTCCGGATGTTCATCGGCGATGAAGCGCGCGAACGCATCGCCGCGGCGCTGCTCCGTGCTGCTGTAGAGCTCCTCGCTGTGGAGCTGCACCTCGTAGCCCAGGTCTTCGTTCCAGGGGTGCGTGTGGAACTTGCCCACGCCCCAGGTGCGATAGCCGAGCTGGTGCATCCGGCGCGGCAGGTAGTCGCCGCAGCGCTGCTCAACGGTGGTGCCCGGTTCGAGGTACTTGCTGCGGCCGTTGGCGAAATAGCCGGTGTGCGGCGGCTCGCAGCCGGTGCGGATGGTGTAGCGCGCCGGCACGCAGACGGGGCAGGTCGAATAGGCATTGGTGCACGCCACGCCGCGGCGCACGAGGCGATCCATATTCGGCGTGTGGATGTGCGGGTTGCCCAGCGCGGCGATCGTGTCGAACCGTTGCTGGTCGGTCATGATGAAAAGGACATTGGGGCGGTCGTTCGGCATGGCGTGGCTCCGGGGCTGCGGGAACAAACGAGTGTAAACAGCGGCGGCCGCGCTGTCACCGCCGCCCGAAACCCTCTCCCCTCGGGAGAGGGTGCCGAGCAGGAGATGCAACATTTGCATGAGACCGTCCAACGAGGCGGGTGAGGGGATCACCACTGACCGGTGGTTTGCTGCGCGAGACAGACGCGTGGTTGCGATCGATCACCTCACCCCGGCCCTCTCCCAGAGGGAGAGGGTGCTGACCCGCCCGCCTCGCAGACCCTACAATGGCACCATGATCCGACGCGCACACGTGGCCGACGTCCCGGCCCTCGGCAAGCTCATCAATGATGCGGCCGAGTATGGCCTGATGCTGCCGCGCTCGATGGGCGCGCTGTACGAGAACGTGCGCGATTACCACGTCGCTCTCGACGAGCAGGATGAGATCGTCGGCGTGTGCGGGCTCGGCATCGTCTGGGCGAATCTCGCGGAGGTGTATGCGCTCGTCGTCGCACCGGACCAGCGCGGCAAGGGCCTCGGCCGGCAGCTTGTGCAGGCGTGCATCGACGAGGCGCACACGCTGGGCATCCGCCGGTTGATGACGCTCACCTACGAGAAGGCGTTTTTCGAGAAGCTCGGCTTCAGCGTGGTGGATCGTCAGCGTTTGCCGCTGAAGGTGTGGAGCGAGTGCGTGCGCTGCCCGAAGAACCAGGCATGTGACGAGATCGCGATGATCCGCGAGCTGACGGACGTGCCGGAGGTGAGCGCCCCGCAGCCGCAGGCGCCGCCGACGGATGAGTATGTCATTCCGCTGACGCTCAGCGCCAAGCGTCGCCATGCGGCGCTGCCGCCGGTGGAAGGGGACTGAGCGCGCTCGATCCAGGTGTTACAGCTCACAGTCACCCCGCCCTTGAGAAGGGGTGAGCGCCCATGCGCGTGACGGTGGTGACAAGGCATTCGTGCGCCTCACCCTCCCCCTGCCCCTCCCTCAAGGGAGGGAGTTGAGAGCGGATTTGTTGCGTTGGGATGGAACGTGCGCCGGTTACACGCGGTCCTTGGGCGAGAGGGGGCGCTTGACCTTGAAGGCGCGGTTGCCCTTGTACTGGCCGAGGTGGCCGATGAACTTGCGCTTGCTGCCGACCGTCAGCGCCAGCGGCGCGGAGGCGGGCTTTTCGGTGAGGATCACGTCGCCGGGCTGAAGGTGCATCAGGTCGGAGAGCTTCATCGTCGTGTCGGCGAGGATGGCCTGAACGGGCATGCGCGTGGTTTCGAGGTGGCCGGCGACGCGGTGGCGCAACTGCTGGTTGCTGGTGTTGCGCTTGTATTGAGCCCAGGTCTGGTTGCTGAGCTTCTCCATCACCGGCTCGATGGCGTTGTACGGAATGCACAGGTTCATCGTGCCCGCGCGGCCGCCCATCTTCAATTCAAACCCGACGACAACCACCACCTCGTTCGGCGGCACGATCTGCACCAGCGCCGGATTCGATTCAGTCTCTTCGAGCTGAAACTTGATCGGCAGCACGTTCGACCACGCCTCCTCGAGCGCCTGCATCGCGCGGTCGAGGATCTTGGAGACGAGGCGCTGCTCGATCGCGGTGAGCGGCCGCTGGGGGATGAACAGGTCGGCGTTCGAGCCGCCGAGCAGCCGGTCGATGACGGGGTAGATGATCAGCGGGCTGATCTCGAGGCACATGTTGCCTTCGAGCGCGTCGGTGGAGAGCAGGTTGAAGCAGGTGGGGTTGGGCAGGGAGTGGGTGAACTCGCTGAAGGTGAGCTGCTCGATGTTGGAGACCTTCACCTCCATGATCGTGCGCAGGAAGCCGGAGAGGGCGGCCCCGAAGTTGCGGCTGAAGCCCTCGTGCAGACTTTCGAGGGCGCGCATCTGGTCCTTGGAGACGCGCTCGGGGCGCTTGAAGTCGTAGGTGCGGACCTCCAGCTCCTGTCCGCCGCCGCGCCGGCGATGGGAGAAGACCTGCCCGGCGGCGGCGGTGGTCGACTCCTCGGCATCGACCTCGCCGCTGTCCACGGCCGCGAGCAGGGCGTCCACTTCGTTCTGGTCGAGCACTTCACTCATGCGGGGGGAGTTTCAAGTTCCAGGTTTCGAGTTTCAAGTTTTCTTCCAAACCCCTCCCCTTTGAGGGGGAAGTTGGGAGGGGGTGAGGGCTTGAAGTTCGGCAGCGCTGGCTTTGTGATGCGCTCCTGAACTTCGAGCTTTTCACCCTCCCCTGCCCCTCCCTCACGGGAGGGGGGTTGAATGGGCCACAGGCGCCTGCAACCGGACGTGAAATAATGCGGCCCGGTTGTCCGTTTGTGTTATCGGGCAGGCGGGGCGGGTGACTTCAAAACCCGCCGCCGTGCGGTGGACGACCCGGCCGGCCGACTACAATTGCACCCCATGCTGAAACCGATGCGTCTATCCGCCTTCCTCGCCCCGCTGCTGGCCCTGGTGATGCTCTCGCCGGCGACGGCGCAGCCCATGGACTCCAGCGCCCGGGTTGAGACGGGCATCGTCCCGGCCCGGGAGCGGGTGGCGCCCGGCGGGATGGTGCCCGTCGCCGTGGTGTTCGACCACCAGGAAAACTGGCACATCCACACACACGATCCCCAGGTCCCGCCGGAGCTGGGCGATCCGTCGTTCTACATCGCCACGGCGATCGAGGCGGAGGCGGGCGACGCGGTGGCGCTGCAGCCGCGCATCGAGCATATCCAGTGGCCGGAGGCGAAGGTCATCGAGGTCGCCTTCGTCGGCGAGCCGGTGGACTACGCGGTGTATGCCGGCCGGGCGGTGGCGTATCTGCCGGTGACGGTTGCGGCCGACGCGCCGCCGGGCGAAGTGAGTCTGGAGGTGCGGCTGACCTACCAGGCGTGCGACGACAGTTCATGCCTGCGGCCGGTGCGCGGGGAAGTGCACACGGTGACGCTGGAAGTCGTGTCGCCGGACGCGCTGGCGGGTACGGAGACGTCGCCGACCGATGCGGAGCTTTTCGCCGGTTTCGACGCCGACTGGGAAACGCACGAGTCGGCGAACGCGCCCGATGCGCCTGATGCCGCTGGCGAGGTGGAAGCGCAGCGTGTTGCATCGCCGGCGCCGATGACGCTGGCAACGCTGCTCAGCATCCTTCTGCTGGCGTTCGCCGGCGGCATGGTGTTGAACGTCATGCCGTGCGTGCTGCCGGTGATTCCGATCAAGATTCTCGGGTTGGTGCAGGCGGCGCCGCAGCGCGGTCGGCGACTCAGCCTCGGGCTGATGATGTCGCTGGGCGTGCTGGCGTTCTGGGTGGTGCTGGGTTTGATCCTCGCGGTGCTGGCGGAGGGGGCGATCAGCACGATGTTCGGCTACTGGCAGTTCAACCTCGCGCTTGGTCTGCTGATCGTCGCGCTGGCGATGAGCATGTGGAACATGTTCGCGATGCAACTGCCGCAGTGGGTGTACCGCATCAACCCGCGCCACGACAGCTACTCCGGCGCGTTCGGCTTCGGCGTGATGACGGCGGTGCTCGCGACGCCCTGCACCGGCCCGTTCCTCGGCGCCGCGGCGGGAACGGCGGTGGGCACCAGCGCGCTGATCGCGTTTCTCACCTTCGCCGCGATCGGCGCGGGCATGGCGATTCCCTACTTCGTGCTCACCGCCTGGCCGAAGCTGGTCGATCGCCTGCCGCGCACGGGGCCGGCGAGTGAGCTCGTCAAACAGTTCCTCGGGCTGCTGATGATTGCCGCCGGCGCGTTCTTCATCGGCGTGGCGGTGAACATCCTGCTCAGCGACGGCACCAGCGGCGTGTATCAGTGGTACTGGTGGCTGACCGCCGGCATCGTCACGGCCGCGGGCCTCTGGCTGATCTGGCGCACCTTCCGCATCACGCCCAGCGCCGGCCGGCGCATCGCGTTCGGTGCGGTGGGCCTGCTGCTGGCCGGCGGATCGCTGACCTTCGCCTACGACGCGACGCGGCCGAGCGGCATCGACTGGGTCTATTACACGCCCGATCGGCTCGAAGCGGTGCGCGATGCGGGCGACGTGGTCGTACTCGATTTCACCGCCGACTGGTGCATCAACTGCAAGGTGCTGGAGCGCACGGTGCTGGAGACCGACGCGGTGATCGCCGCGCTGGCGCCGCGAAACGTCACGGCAATGAAGGTAGACCTGACCTCCAGTTCGGCTCCGGGCTGGTCGCTGCTGGCCGCCCACGACCGCGTGGCGATTCCGCTGCTGGTGGTGCTGGCGCCGGATGGCCAGACGGTGTTCAAGGAGGAGATCTACACGCCGGGCCAGGTGGTGGCCGCGATCGAGCGGGCGCAGGCGGACACACGCCGCACCCAGCTCACTTCCCGATAGCCCGCCCCCGACGGGAGCGCGGCGCCGCTCAAACACCATTCGGCAGCGACCGGAAGCCCGTCAGGCTCCGGCTGTTCATTGCAGGCGCAGCTTGCAACGCGGCGGGTGATGGCGGACACTTTCCCGCATGGACATTCACGAACGATTGAAAGCGCAGGGATTGGAGCTGCCGAACATGGCCGCCGCGCTGGCGAAATACGTGCCGGCGCTGCAGAGCGGCAATCACGTGTTCGTCAGTGGTCAGCTTTGCACGAAGGATGGCCAACTCCTGGCCGAGGGCCCGGTGCCGTCGCGGGTCAGCGCCGAGGAAGCGCAGGCGGCCGCCAGACAGTGTGTGCTCAACGCGCTGGCGGCGATCGACCGGGTGCTCGAAGGTGACTGGTCGCGCTTCGTGCGCGTGGTGCGCGTGGGGGTGTACGTCAACAGCGACGCATCCTTCAACGAGCAGCACCACGTGGCCAACGGCGCCAGCGAGTTGCTTGGCGACCTGTTCGGCGATCAGGGCCAGCACGTCCGCGCGGCGGTCGGCTGCTCGTCACTGCCGATGAACGCGACGGTCGAAGCGGAGCTGATGGTCGAAGTGCGGTGACGCGCCAAACCCTCTCCCGGCGGGAGAGGGTGCCGAGCAGGTGAAGCTCATTCCGCGTGTGAACGTCCAACGAGGCGGGTGAGGGGATCACCGTCAACCAGCATGCTTCCTCGCGAAACAGACGTCCGGTAGACGCCGATCCCCTCACCCCGGCCCTCTCCCAACGGGAGAGGGTGTTGAGTTGCCGCGCCAATCGCCCGCCCTGGCTGAAAAGCGACCCCTCGGGAAATGTCCCATATCCGTGACCATGTTGCGCGTCGGCGGCGGAATCGCTAGCATGGGGGGCTCGATGCGGCGCGGCCGGTCTATGATTCAGCCGGCGCGTTGCTTCCGGGTGAAGCTGGCTCGATAGTCCGCCGCTTCGCCGGCCGCCGCCAACCAACCAGAAGCCAAACCACCAGGCAAGCAAGGGAATCCGCCAATGTCATTCGACTCGACCGTACACGCCAAGGCCGTCGAGCTGAGCAAGCTCGGCTACGAGATGACCGCCGCCGCCGGCTCCGGCCACCCCACCAGCGCCGCCAGCCTCGCGCACCTCGCCACCGTGCTCATGTACCACTACATGCGCTACGAGCCGGCCAACCCCGACCATCCCTCCAGCGATCGGCTCGTGCTCAGCGAGGGCCATGCCGTGCCCATCGTCTACGCCGCCGCCGCGGACCTGGGCGTGCACATCGGCACCGGCGACCAGACCCGCGCCATGACGCGCGACGACGCCATGACCCTCCGCGCCGCCGACTCGCCCATCGACGGCCATCCGAACCCCATCGAAGGCTTCCCCTTCTTCGACACCGCCACCGGCTCGCTCGGCCAGGGCCTGTCCCACGCCGCCGGCATCGCCGCCGCCGCCCGGCTCGACGGCCTGGACAAGCGCGTCTACTGCGTCATCGGCGACGGCGAAGCGCGCGAGGGGCAGATTTGGGAAGCGCTCGACTTCATCGTCGATTACCAGCTCAAGGCCGTCTGCCCCATCTTCAACTGCAACGAGTACGCCCAGTCCGACGAGGTCAGCCCGCAGCAGACCGCCGACGCCCTGGCGCGCAAGCTCGAAGCCTTCGGCTACACCGCGCTGACCATCGACGGCCACAACCCCACCGCCATCCAGGAAGCGCTGTCCACCCACGCCCAGGCGCAGTTCGACCCCAGCGCCGCGCCCATCGCCATCGTCGCCCGAACCGTCAAGGGTTGGGGCAGCCCCTCCCAGCAGGGCCACGGCCATCATGGCAAGCCCGCCGACGGCGAGGACAAGGACAAGGCCATCGCCGAGCTGGACGAGACCGCGCGCCAGATCGGCGCCCACGCCGACCAGTCACTGAAGATCCAGCTCATGTCGCCGAAGAAGCCCGAGCCGCCGCGCATCGAGCAGCCGATGACATTCAACCAGGCGCTCGAGAAGTTCGGCATGGCCGACACGCTGCAAAAGGGCAAGCTCGCCACGCGCAAAGCCTACGGTGTGGCGCTGCAAGCCCTCGGCCACGCGCGCAGCGACATCGTCGCGCTCGACGGCGATGTGAAAAACTCCACCTTCGCGGAGATGTTCTACAAGGACGAGCAGCTCACCGACCGCTTTTTCGAGGCGCGCATCGCCGAGCAGAACATGTTCTCCGCCGCAGCCGGCCTCAGCGCGGGCCAGAAGATCCCGTTCTGCTCGACCTTCGCCAAGTTCGCCACGCGCGGCTACGACCAGATCGAGATGGCCGTCAACAGCGGCTCCAACATCAAGGTCGTCGGCTCCCACGCCGGCATCTCCCTCGCCGCCGACGGCCCGTCGCAGATGTCCCTGCCCGACGTCGCGTGGTTCCGCAGCTTCGCCACCATGCAGCGACAGGACGGCTCGCCCGGGTTCTATGTCCTGCAACCCAGCGACGCTTACCAGGCCTATGCGCTCACCCTCGCGATGGCCGAGCACAACGGGCCGTGCTACATGCGCACGCTGCGCCCGGATGTCGAGTTCCTCTACGGTGAGAACGACACGTTCGCCCTCGGCGGCCACGAAGTGCTCAGCGAAGGCCGCGACCTGCTCGTGGTCGCCTCCGGCTACATGGTCCACGAAGCAAACAAGGCGCTGGAGAAGCTCGACGCCCAGGGCGTCGATGCCACGGTGGTCGATCTCTACTCGCTTCCCTTCGACGCCGAGGCGATCCTCGACCTGGCCAACGACAACAACGGCATGATCCTCACGCTCGAGGACAACTACGGCGCGGGCATCGGCAGCGCCATTGCCGACGTCGCCGCGGAAGACGGCAGCGGCTTCACCGTCCGCCAGATGCACGTGCGCAGGATCCCCAAGTCCACGCGCACCCCCGACGAGGCGATGGCCTACTGCGGCCTGTCCACCGAGGACATCGTCCGCCAGGCCATGAGCATGCTCGAACTGACCACCACCTGACACCCACAGCGTCCCCGCGCTGTAAGCCGGACCTGAGCGCAGCGAAGGTCCGGATCAGCCCGCCCACAGCCTCGCGCTGTGAGCGGGCTGTTTTTATTATGATCGGGCCCATGAAACTCACCCCGGACCAGATCGCCCCCTTCATCACCGGCGCCGACCACGGTCAGATCATCGACGGCGCCTGGCACGCCCAGCGCATCCCCGCGCCGATGAACGAGCTCCACGAATCGGCCGAAGGCCTGCGCGCCCGCGCCGCTTGCCATGCGGGCGTGCGCCTGCGCTTCACCACCGACGCGCGCCGCCTGCGCCTCACGCTGCGCTTCGGTGCCGAGGCTCGGCCGTTCTACCGTGGCACGCTCCTGGTCGACGGCGACGAAGCGCGCCCCTTCGGTCCTGCCGACAAGCAAACCCCCTGGTCCGGGACGGTCTTCGAGCAGAACGCGGCCGCCGCGCACGAGTTCGACCTCTGGCTGCCGCACATGGCCCAGGCGGATATCGTCGCGCTGGAAGCCGACGATGCCACGCGCCTTGAGCCGGCGAGCCCGTTGCCCTTGCGCTGGATCGCGCTGGGTGACTCGATCACCCAGGGCATGACCGCCTCGCTGCCGCACCTGGCGGTGACCGCGCGCTGCGCGCTGGCGCTCAACGCCGCGCTGCACAACTGGGCCGTCGGCGGCGCCAAGCTCGAAGCCGAGCTGGCCGACACCCTGCCCGACGTCGAAGCCGGGCTGATCTCGATCGCCTACGGCACCAACGATTTCAACCAGTCACGCCCCGTCGAATCCTACCGCGACAACACCGCGCGGCTGCTCGAAGCCGCCACCGCCCAGTGGCCGGGCCGACCGCTCGTGCTCATCACGCCCCTCACCTGGGCGCAGCGCACCGAGCCCAACAGCGTCGGCCACACGCTGGACGATTACCGCGCGGCCGCCGCGTCGGTCGCTGAAAACTTCGAGCACGTCCACCTCGTCGCGGGCGACAAGCTGATGGACGACGACCCTGCCCTGTTCGTCGACAACGTCCATCCCAACGACACCGGCTTCGCCCAGTACGCCGACCGCCTGCTGCCCGAGCTGCGCGCGGTGCTGGCTCCCTCTCCCTCCGGGAGAGGGCTGGGGTGAGGGGATCAACAGCGACCGTGCGTCTGCCTCGCGAAGCAGACGCACGGTGGGTGGTGATCCCCTCACCCGCCTCGTTCACCCCATTCACCCGAATGGGCAAAGCCTGCTCGGCGCCCTCTCCCGAGGGGAGAGGTTTTGCGGTGCAGCATGACACGCTGGTGTGTTATCCTCTCATCATCGTGATTCAGTTCATCATCGACAGCTTCCTCGGCCTGATGCAGCGCGGCGGGTGGGTCATGTGGCCGCTGCTGGTACTGAGCATCGCCGCCGCGACGTTCGTGCTGGAGCGCGCCTGGTTTTTCATCACGACCAACCACCCCGGCCGCCTCGCCGCCGCGGCGCGCATGGCCGCGCTGCTGCGCCGCGGCGAGCACGACCGCGCCCGCGAGCTGGCCGCGCGCGACCGCACGGTGTACGGCAGCCTGGTACGCGCTTTGCTTGAAGAGATCGAGACGGACGCGCCCATGAAAGAGGCCGCCGTGACCGACCTCGTCGAGATGCAGCGCCGCCGACTGGAAAGGTTCATGCCCACGCTCTCGACCATCATCACCGCCGCGCCGATGCTCGGCATCCTCGGCACGGTGCTCGGCATCATCGCCAGCTTCGAGGTGCTCGCCGAGCAGACGCAGGTGACCGACCCCGCGCGCGTCAGCCAGGGCATCGCCGAGGCGCTGATCACCACCGCTGCCGGCCTGCTCATCGCCGTGGTCACGCTCTTTCCGTACAACGCGCTGCGCGCCCAGGTCGACCGGACGCTGTCGCGCATCGAATCGCTCGCGGCCGGCGCGGTGAGCACCCAATCATCATCAGGGGGAGAGAACGTTCATGCTGAATCCGGATCAGGCTCGCATTCGCGCGTTTGAGGTCGTCCCGGCGCTGCCGCAGCCGCTCGAGCCGCTGCTGACTCTCGCCTACGACCTGTGGTGGACATGGCATCCCGAAGCCGTCGAGCTGTTCCTTCAGCTCGACCGCGAGCTCTGGCACCAGTGCAACCACAACCCCGTCAAGATGCTCGGCCAACTGCCCCAGCAGACGCTCGACGCACGCGCCAAGGACAAGGATTTTCTCGCAGCGCTCGATCAGGTGCTCCAGAACCGGCAGCGCCACCACCAGCGCACGCCCTGGCACACCTCGCACATGATCGCCGACCTGCCCGAGAACGTCACCATCGCCTACTTCTGCGCCGAGTTCGGCCTGACCGAGTGTCTGCAAACCTACTCCGGCGGCCTCGGCTGTCTCGCCGGCGATCACCTCAAGTCCGCCGCCGAGCTGGGCGTGCCGCTGGTCGCCGTCGGCCTGCTCTACCGCCAAGGCTATTTTCAGCAGTACCTCAACCCCGACGGCTGGCAGCAGGAGTATTACGCCGAGCTTGATCTGACCAACCTGCCCATCGAGCCGGTGCGCAGCAGCGACGGCGCGCACCTGAAGGTTCGCGTCGACATGGCCGGCCGCACCGTGCGCGCCGCGATCTGGCAGGTGCAGGTCGGCCGCATCCCGCTCTACCTGCTGGACACGCATCTGCCCGAAAACGAGGAAGGCGATCGCCACATCACCGGCCAGCTCTACGGCGGCGACATGGAGATGCGCATCAAGCAGGAGATCGTCCTCGGCATCGGCGGCGTGCGCGCCCTCGAAGCGCTGAACATCCACGCCGACGTCTGCCACATGAACGAGGGCCACTCCGCCTTCCTCGCGCTGGAGCGCATCCGCCGACTGATCGAGCAACATGACCTCAGCTTCGACGAGGCGCGCCAGCAGGCGCAGGCGAGCCACGTCTTCACGACGCACACGCCCGTGTCCGCCGGCATCGACCGGTTTCCGCCGGAGATGATGATGCGCTACTTCAAGCGCTACGTTCCGTCGCTGCGACTGGACATGGAAGGCCTGCTCGCGCTCGGGCGCGAAAACGTGTTCAACAAGCAGGAGTTCTTCTCCATGGCCGTGCTCGCCCTGCGCACCAGCGACCAGGCCAACGGCGTCAGCCGCCTGCACGGGCGCATCAGCCGGCGCATGTGGCACAACATCTGGCCCGGCGTGCCCGAGGAAGAGACGCCCATCACCCACGTCACCAACGGCGTGCACGCGCGCTCCTGGCTCTCCGGCGAGTTGATGCAACTGCTCGATCGCCACCTCGGCCAGCGCTGGCAGGAGCAACCCGGCGATCAGTCGGTGTGGGAAGCCGTGCGCGAAGTCCCTGACGAGGAGCTGTGGCACGTGCACGAGCAGCGCCGCAAGCGTTTGATCGAATGGGCGCGCCGCGAGATGCGCCGCCAGCTCGAAGCGCGCGGCACCAATCCCGATCACGTGCACGCGGCCTGCGATGCGCTCGATCCCAACGCCCTGACGATCGGCTTTGCGCGCCGCTTCGCCGTCTACAAGCGCGGCAATCTGTTCCTGCGCCACGCCGAGCGATTGAAAGCGATCCTGAACAACGCCGACCAGCCGGTGCAGATCATCGTCGCCGGCAAGGCCCACCCCGCCGACGCCGAGGGCAAGGAGCTGATCCGCCAGATCGTGCATTTCGCGCGCAGCCACGACGCCGGCCACCGCATCGTGTTCCTGGAGAACTACGACATCCGCGTGGCGCGCTACCTTGTGCAGGGCTGCGACCTCTGGCTGAACACGCCGCGCCGCGGCATGGAGGCGTCGGGCACCAGCGGCATGAAGGCCGCGCTCAACGGCGTGCTCAACTGCTCCATTCTCGACGGCTGGTGGGACGAAGCATTCCTCGGCGACCTGGGCTGGGCGATCGGCCGGGGCGAGGAGTACGCCAACCCCGAAATCGCCAACGATCGTGAAAGCCAGGCGCTTTACGAGTTGCTCGAAAACGAGATCGTGCCCACCTTCTACGACCGTGACGCGCGCGGCGTGCCGCGCCAGTGGGTCGAGCGCATGAAGCAGTGCATCGCCACGCTCGCGCCGGCCTTCAACACCAATCGCATGGTGCAGGAATACTGCGAAAAGCTCTACTTCCCCGCCCTGCGCCGGGCGCGCCGGCTCGAAGCCGACGGCCTCGCCGCCGCACGACAACTCGCCGTGCAGAAGGACCGCTTGCGCCAGGCATGGGACAAGCTCGCCATTGAAAAAGTCGAGGCCCGGACCGATCAGCCGCTCGGCGTCAACCAGCCGCTGCCGATCAACGTCGTGGTCAACCTTGGCGAACTGTCGCCGGACGAAGTGCGCGTGCAGGCGTACGTCGGCCCGCTCGACAGTGACGACCGCGTCGTGCAAGGCACCCCCGTGACACTCGATCACGCCGAGGATCTCGGTCGCGGCCGCCACCGCTTCACCAGTGAGCTGCGCCCGGGCAACAGCGGGCGCTACGGCTTTGCGCTGCGCCTCGTGCCGGGCGGCGAAAGCTTCGAGGGCATCGTCGAGCCGGGGTTGATCCGCTGGGAATCGCACGAGCCACCGACCCCCGCCGAGGCCCCCGGTGACGAACACGCCCAGCCCGCGGAGCAGTCCGCTTAAGCGCGGCGCCGAAACCCTCTCCCCCCGGCAGAGGGTGCCGAGCATGTGTTGCTGATTCGCGTGAAACGGGAACGAGGCGGGTGAGGGGATCGCCACCAACCGGACATTTCCCTCGCGATGCAGAACGCCGTGGTCGCTGCTGATCCCCTCTCCCTTTCCCTCTCCCAATGGGAGAGGGGATGGCCGTCGCCCCGTACAATGCCCCCGTGCACGAAGAGAACTTGCTCCAACACGTTTACGCCACCAGCGGCGCGCTTGCCGGCGCAGTGACGATCCCGCCCGGCGACGACATGGGCGCGCTGCGCATCGGTGATGAACAGGTGCTGGTCACGGTCGACCAGCTCGCGGACGGCCTGCACGTCACGCTCGACAATACACCCCTGGAAAAGGTCGCGCGCAAAGCGATCACGCGCAACCTCTCCGACGTCGCGGCCATGGCCGCGCTGCCGCGCGGTGCGGTCGTCGCGGCGGCGCTGCCGCGCGATTTCGGCGAGCCACGCGCAACGGCGCTCTTCGATGCGATGCGCGACGTGGCGGGGCGCTACGACTGTCCGCTGTTCGGCGGCGACATCGCGATGTGGGACCAACCGCTGATGCTGACGGTGACCATTCTCGCCGAGCCGGCGGGCATCGAACCGGTGCTGCGGCAGGGGGCGCGGGTGGGCGATGCGGTGTACGTCTCCGGTGTGCTGGGTGGGAGCCTGGAATCGGTGGATGGTCATGCGCATCACCTGGACTTCGAGCCGCGCATCGAACTGTCGCGCAAGCTCGCCGGCAGCGACAACACGCGGCCGCACTGTATGATCGACCTCAGCGACGGCCTCGGGCGCGACCTGGCCAGACTCTGCCGCGCGTCGAACGTCAGCGCGATCATCGAAGCGGAACAACTGCCGATCAGCCGCGCCGCACAACAGGCGGCGCAGCGCAGCGGTGAGCCGGCGTGGCATCATGCGGTGAGCGACGGCGAGGATTACGAGCTGCTTTTCACAGCGCCGCCCGATGCAATCCCCGCCACAATCGACGGCGTCAGTCTCACGCGCATCGGCACCATCGAGCGCGCCGACCCGCAACCGACGGCGCACCTGCGCCTGCCCGACGGCAGCACCATCGACCTGAGCGAACTGGGATGGGAGCACCACGGTTGAACCAAGCAGCGGCGCTGACGCTGACCTCGCCCACTCTCGAGCGCACCGCCACCATTGCCGCGGCCGTCGCGCAGCAGACGCGCCCGGGCGACCTGATCGGTCTCATCGGCGAGCTGGGCGCGGGCAAGACGCAGTTCGTGCGCAGCCTCGCCGCGGGCCTGGGCCTCGACCCCGAACAGGTCTCCAGCCCCACGTTCGTGCTGGTGCAGGAGTACGAGGCCGACCTGCCGCACATGCCCGTGCTCGTGCACATCGATGCCTATCGCCTGCATAGCGATGATGAGCTGGCGAGCCTCGGCTGGCCGGAGCTGCGGGAAGGGGCGGTGGTGGCGATCGAGTGGGCCGACCGCGTGCGCGGGGCGATGGGCGAGGATTGGCTGGAAATCGTGCTGAAGCACGCCGGCGACGGGCGGCACATCACCCTGCGGCCGCACGGTGACTGGGCGGATAGGATAGAGTTGTTGCGGACAGCGCTGCTCGGCGCTGCTTCGTAGCCACCGCCGCTCGCGGCTTCGCGGGGACGTCCGCAGACCTTGAGTGAACGCATCCCGCAACACCGTCGCGCGCCCGCGCGAAGCCGCAAGCGGCGCATCGTGTTTCGATCACGACAGGGGCTCAGCGATGAGCGAAAGCAACGGCAACAACGGCAATCATCACAACGACCGGCAAAAGCAGCAACCCTGCCCGATCTGCGGCAACCCCGTCGCGCCGAGTGCGAAGACGTTTCCCTTCTGCAGTCCGCGCTGCCGCAAGATCGACCTCGGCAAGTGGCTCAAAGAGGAATACACCATCAGCCGCCCGATCGAGCGGAGCGATCTGGAAGAAGGGGAGTAGTCGCCCACCTCGGTTCATCCATCGCGCACTTCCGCTTGTGCGGCACGCATCTCGTGCTTGAACACACGCACGCACAGGCGGAGACCGGCAAGCGTCATCGCGCAGCCCACGAGCACCAGTATGCCGTGAACGGCGGCGGCCGGCCCCTGCCAGAACGAAGAAATCAGGGCGCCCGCCCCGGCAGCCGCCCCGGCATGCGCAGCGAAATGAAAGAATGGCAGGGGGTTTCCGAGATAGAAAGGGTTCGATCGGTGTGATGGAGATGCCACGTCTTGTCGCTCATTGGGTTGATGACTTGAATGCCAACCACAACAAGCAGCATCAGCGGGATCGTCAGGACGATCAACACAGTGAAACCGGCAAGACTGACAATCATCCAGCCCGGCAACGATTGAATTCTCTCCAGAATCATCGTTCTGAATTCAGCGCCTCCACCCACCGGTACAATCAACCCGAGGACGAAGGCCAGGCCGTAAAGCGCAATTCTGACTCGACGCCACCTGTCCGGAGACATGATCGAGAATCCCGAGGCTATTCGTCCTGCCCGCTCTCCTCGGCTTGCTCGTCCTGCCGCGCTTCGGGTGAGATGCCGTAGATGACAAAGCGATGGGAAACGGGATCGAAGCCGTGCTCTTCGCAGATGCGGTCGCGCAGGGCGACCAGCTCGTGCGCGGGGAACTCGATGATCTTGCCGGTTTCGAGACAGACCAGGTGGCCCTTCGGCTCGCGGCCGAAGCTCAGCTCGTAGTGGCTCTGGCGCGCGTCGATCAGCACCTCGGTGATGATGTTCGCTTCCTTGAGGTGCTTGAGCGTGCGGTAGATGGTCGCCTTGGAGACGCGGTGGTTCGCCTGGCGCATCTCGTCGAGCAGGGCCTCGGCCTCGAACACGCCGTCCTTGGCCAGCACCGCGTCGAGAATCTGCGCCCGTTCGGTGGTGAACTTCAGCCCCTTGCGCTTCAGGAATCGCCTGAAGATCGCGCACAGCGGCTGGATCATCTCGTCGTCCTGGGCAGTTCGCAGCGGCGGATCGTGGCTCATAGGGGCATTCTAGCCGCGCCCTCCGGACGGGTATACCGCCGCAGCACACGCACACCCGCCCCAGCCCGGCCAGTGCTCCGGATTTCCGGCGGGTGATCTCTCAGGCAGGGCTTGGGCGGGGACTGCCCAATGGCACCATCGGCTCGACGCTGTTATCTTGCCCGGCTCGCCCAGCGCGTGAGGAGGTGACGTGAGCGAGTCGGCGATCGGCGTTGGAATGATCGGCTGCGGCACCGTCGGCGGGGCCGTGGCGGCGTTGCTGCGCGACGAGGCGGCGTTGTACGCCCGTCGGCTCGGCCGGCCGATCGCGCTGCGCCGCGTGCTCGTGCGCGACGTGGAGCGAGCCGTCGAGCGCGGAGCCGTGGACGCCGCGCTGCTGACCGACGACGCCGAGGCGTTCTTCGCCACCGAGGACATGCCGATCGTGGTCGAGGTCGCCGGCGGCCGGGGCACGATCGGCGAGCACGTGCGCGCGGCGCTGCGCGCGGGCAAGCACGTGGTCACCGCCAACAAGGCGCTGCTCGCCGCGGAAGGGCCGCAGCTTTTCGCCCTGGCGCGCGAGCATGATGTCTCCATCGCCTTTGAGGCCTCCTGCGCCGGCGGCATCCCGTGCATCACCGCGCTGCAACAGGGCCTGATGGCCAACCACATCCGCGGTCTCTACGGCATCCTCAACGGCACGTGCAACTTCATCCTCAGCGCGATGACGTGCGAAGGCGCCCCTTACGCCGACGCGCTCGCCGAGGCGCAGCGCCATGGTTATGCCGAAGCGGACCCGACGCTGGACGTCTCCGGCGCCGACGCCGCGCAGAAGCTGGCGATCCTCGCGTCACTGGCGTTCGGCGTGGCGGTGAACGAGGAGCAAGTGGCGACGGCCGGCATCGATGCGCTCGATCTGGCCGATGTGCGTTTCGGGCGCGAGCTGGATTACGACATCAAGCTGCTGGCGATTGCCGAGCGGCCGACGGAACAGAGCCCGGTGTCGCTGGGCGTGGAGCCGTGTTTCGTGCATGACGACGAGCTGCTGGCGAAAGTCGGCGGCGCATCGAACGCGCTGTCGGTGTACGGTCACGCGGTGGGGCACACGATGTATTTCGGCCCCGGTGCTGGCGGGATGCCCACGGCCTCGGCGGTGGTGAGCGATCTGTTGAACGTGGCTTCGGGCTGGTACCCGGTGGCGTTCGCGAACATGCGCTTGACGCCGGACGTGAACGGGAAGGCGGAGCTGGTGCCGGCCGAGGCGCTGCGCAGCCGGTTCTATCTGCGCGTCAACGCGCTGGATGTGCCGGGCACGATGGCGAAGGTCACCTCCATGCTCGGGGAAGGGGGGATCAGCCTTTCGGCGGTGTTGCAGCACGAGTCGGAGCCGGGCGAGTTCGTGCCGGTGGTCATCACCACGCACGAGGCGAAGCGCGGCGACGTGGACCGGGCGATGCAGCGCATTCGCAAGCTGGACGTGATCAGTGGCGAGCCGCGCGTGATCCGGATTGTGGACATGCCGGGGTAGGTTTCTGGTTTCGGGTTTCTCGTTTCTGGTTTGGCGCTTCGCTTACGCGCTGCCGTATTGTTCCAGCAACGCCGGCAGCTTCGTTGTGAACGCGCTGCGCGGCAGGACCTGATCCGCGCCGGCGGACTGCGCCGCCTCGAGCACCTCTTTCGCCACGTGCGAGCCGAACGCAATCACCGTCGGCGCGGCGGCGTGCTGTTTCGCCTGGCGGACCAGCGCGATGCCGGCTTCGCCCAGTTCCAGGTCGACCATCACCGCGCGCACCGGATCATTGGGCTTACCGTCGTCGACGCGATCGAGGCGCTGCTGAAGCGCCTCGGCGTCGCGCGTGGGGCGCGTGACCACCCCCAGCGAGTCGGCGGTGGAGCGGATGCGCGTAGCGAAAAACAGGTCCGAGCAGGCGTAGACGATCATGCCGCCATGATAGTGCATGGAGGGATTGGGGGAGAAGCGGACTGGTCGCTTAAGCGATCAGTCCGGTGCGCGCCTGACAAGGCGCAACGAATCTCGCGCCTTTCAGCTCGAACTTGAAACCCGAATCCCCAACCCCCAATCCCTAATCCCCAACCTCCACCCCTCACACCCCGCGTGTGCCGCCGCGCTCACCGCGCGTTATGATCCCAGCTCTCGTTTCGCCCCACGCTGGAGTTCTTCTCATGGCCGATTCCCCCGACTCGATTTTCGCCGAGCTCGGCTTCCGCTCCGATCCGTCCGACCTCTACCAGCAGATCATGCATCGCATGCTGCACGGCGCGCAGATGCTCGACCTGCCGCGCCATCTGCAACTGATCCTCGCCCAGCCCAAGAACGAGTTCATGCTGCATTTTCCCGCGCAGATGGACGATGGCAGCTACCGCCTGTTCAAGGGCTACCGCGTGCAGCACAACAACATCCTCGGCCCGTACAAGGGCGGCATGCGCTATCACCCGGATGTCAGCCTCGACCACGTCAAGGCGCTGGCGGTGCTGATGACGATGAAGTGCGCGCTGGCGCGGCTGCCGTTCGGCGGCGCCAAGGGCGGTGTGCAGGTTGATCCGCGCGCCATGTCGCGCGACGAGATGATGCGCCTGACGCGCCGCTTCACCAGCGCGATGGGCGACAACATCGGACCCGACCACGACATCCCCGCGCCGGACGTGGGCACTAACGCGCAGGTCATGGCGTGGATGGCCGACAGCTTCATCAACTTCAGCTCGCCCACGCGCCGCTGGACCGGTCAGGCGGCGGTCACGGGCAAGCCGCTGGCCTTCGGCGGGTCCAACGGCCGCGAGAAGGCCACCGGGCAGGGCCTGGTGTTCGTGCTCGACGAGCTGCTTTCGGAGCTGGGCCTGGAGATGCGCGGGCTGAAGTTCAGCCTGATCGGTTATGGCAACGTCGGCTCGTGGGCCGGCCGATTGCTCGAGGAGCGCGGGGCGCGTCTCGTGGCGGTGCTCGATCACACCGGCGCGATCCAGCACGACCAGGGCATGGACGCGGTGAAGCTGGCCAATTACGTGGAGAAGCAGGGCGGCGTGTCGGGCTATCCCGAGTCGGAGGAGATCTGCGAGGAGGCGTTCTACCGTCGGCCGGTGGATCTGTTCATCCCCGCGGCGCTGGAGCAGATGATCGACGCGGACAAGGCGAAGCTGATCAACTGCAAGGTGCTGGCCGAGGCGGCCAATGCGCCCACGACGCCGGAGGGCGAACATCACCTGATGGAGAAAGGCGTGCACGTGCTGCCGGCGATCCTGTGCAACTGCGGCGGCGTGACGGTGAGCTACATGGAGTGGAAGCAGAACCGGCTCGCCGAGACGTGGGAGGCCGACCGCATCGATGCGGAGTTGAGCCGATACATGTACGCGGCGGCGCAGCGCACGAAGCTCGCGGCGTATCAGTATGACTGCGACCTGCGCACCGCGGCTTACCTGGCGGCGCTGGATCACATCGGCCGCGTCTACAACCTGCGCGGGATCTTTCCCTGAAGCCCACGGATGGCCATCCGTGGGCTTTGCACTATGTCGTGTACAACCCCTGCTCCGCGATGTAGCGCGCCACCGCTTCGGGGACCAGATCGTCGATCGGCTCACCAGCGCGCACGCGCTGGCGCACCATCGTGGCGCTGACGTCCAGCGCCGGCACCGGCATCAGGCGACGCGCCCAGAAGCGTCGCGCCGCATCGTCCGGCAGCGCCGCCAGCAGTGATTCGGCCGTGTCCGGCGGACGCAGCATCACGACCGGCTCGGCCAGTTCGATGATGCGCTTCGGGTCTTTCCATTTCTCGAAAGCCGGCACCTGGTCCGCGCCGATCAACAGGCGCAATCGCACCTCCGGGCCGAGACGCTCGCGCAATTGCTGCAATGTCTCGACGGTGTAGCTCGGGTCATCGCCTTGGGCAGCGCGGTCAAGCTCGTCGGTCACGATGACGGCGCGCGGCTGATCCTCCAGCGCCAGGCGCAGCATCGCGAGGCGGTGCGCAGCGTCGGTCGGTTGCTGGTCGAGCTTATGCGGCGAGCGCGCGGCGGGGACGTAGGCGATGCAGTCGGCGCCGAGGCGGCCGCGCACGATCTCGGGCAGTTCGACATGCGCGCGGTGGGGCGGGTCGAACGTGCCGCCGAAGATGAGGATGTAGCGGGCGTCTTCGAGTTGCATGGTGGTGGCGCCGTGGGGTGGTGGACGATCCGGACCTTCGCTGCGCTCAGGGCCGGCTTAAAGCGGTGGGGCGCGCATGGTCTAAGCCGGACCTGAACGCAGCGAAGGTCCGGATGCGACCAGACGTTCAACTTCCATGGCGAGCCGGTCGGCGGCGCGGCGCACATGGCGCGCGAGGCGCCAGAGGGCGGCGCATTCGCCGGGATGCGCCAACAACCAGCCGGCGACGCGCAGCGGTCTTGCGTTGCCGTGCGGGTCCAGCCATTGCAGCGCGGTGCGCGGCAGGGGGGTGTCGGCGGTGTCGCTGATGGCGCGCAGGGCGATCAGGGACACACCGCGCTCGTGCAGCATCTTCGCAAGGGGATAGGTCTCCATGTCCACGGCCGCGGCGCCCGTTGCTTCGTGCAGGGTGCGCTTTCCCGCGACGGTCGTGGCGAGGTGATCGGCGGTGAGCAAGCGTGCGGCAGGGTCACCATCGAGCGTCTGCGTTTCGCCTTGTTCGTTGCACACGCAACCGATGCGCAACACATCACCGGGGCGCAGCGCCGGATCGAGTCCGCCGGCGAAGCCGAGGTGGATCACGCGCTCGACGGGATGCGCATCAAGCAGCGCGTTGACACGGTCGACGGCGCGGCGGGCGCCGATGCCGGTGAGCGCGGCGATGATTTCGCTGTCGTTGATACTTCCCGTGGCCTGGTCACCGTGCCACGCCAATCCGAGCCGGCGGATCGTCGCGTCGATCTCGCTGCGCGCCGCGGCGATGAGGAGGATGGTGGCCGATGGCGCCGTGATGGAAGACCCCGGACGGCGCTCCCGCTGGTCGCTCTGTCCGGGCTTGGGCATGGTGCGAAGGTCCGTGAGGTTACGGGTTCACGACGTTCTGCGGCTTGCCGGCGAGGTAAGCGCCGATGTTGTCGGCGATGATGCGCATCAGGCGGGTGCGCGATTCCTGACTGGCCCAGGCGTTGTGCGGGGTGATGAAGCAGTTGGGCGCGCCGATGAGCGGGCTGCCGGAGGCGGGCGGCTCTTCGCTGAGCACATCAAGGCCGGCGCCGGCGATGTCACCGTCGCGCAGCGCTGTTGCAAGCGCGGCCTCGTCGACGAGCGGGCCGCGGCCGGTGTTGATCAGCAGGGCGGTGGGTTTCATGCGCTGGAGGCGTTCGGCGTTAACCAGGCCGCGCGTCTGATCGGTGAGCGGGCAGTGCAGGGAGATCACGTCGGCGGCCTCGAACAATTCGTCGCGCTCCATCCACTGCACGGGAAAATCGACGTCGCGCTGCGTGCGGCTGTGGACGGCGATGTTCATGCCGAGGCTGTGACCGATGCGCGCGACGCGCTGGCCGATGTCGCCGAAGCCGACGAGGCCCAGCGTCTTGTCGGCAAGTTCGACCAAGGGCGTGAGCGTGAAGGAGAAGTCGGGGCAGCTCGCCCAGGCGCTTTCGTGGACGGCGGCGCTGTGGGTGGCGACGCGGTTGGTCAGCTCCAGCAGCAGGGCGATGGTGTGCTGGGCAACGGAGGGAACGCCGTAGGCGGGGGCGTTGGTGACAGTGATGTGGCGCTGGCGGGCGGCGTCGAGGTCGATGATGTCGGTGCCGGTGGCGAGGACGCCGATGTATTCGAGGTTCGGCAGGGCGTCGATCGTCTCGGCGGTGAGGCGGACCTTGTTGGTGAGCACGATGGCGGCGTCGCGCGCGGCGTCGGGGACGTCGGATTCAGGGAGACGCGGGTGAACGGTCAGCTCGCCGTACTGGGCGACGGGCGCCCAGCCGGGCTCGCCGGCGGCGGGGGTCTCGTCGGGAGCGGCGGCGGTGAGGGTGTGGCCATCGAGGACGACGATGTGGCGCGACATGGTCGGGGCTCCGGAGGGTTCCGTTGAGGGGGCGATGGTAGCAGGTGAGGGAGCGGGCGGGCGATCCGGACCTGCGCTCGCGGACTCGCTGCGGTCCGGCGTGGGTGCGGCGGGGTCGGTGGTGTGATGGCGTGTATGGGCTTATATTGCCGGGATGCCGATCTACCTGGACGATGAAGCGGTCGAGCTGCCGGGCGACGACCTGGGGACCGTGCTCGCGGCAGCGCGGGAGCGGCTGGAAGCGGACGGCCGCGTCGTGGTCGAGGTCGCAATGGACGGCCAGACGCTCAGCGCCGACGACCTGGAGCAGCAGCACCAGACACCCGTGCCCGCCGACAGCGACGTGCGGCTGTACACCGCCGACCCGGCCGCGCTGAGCATCGAGACGCTCGAACAGGTGCGCACCGCGCTGTCCGGCGCCGCCGACCTCCAGGACCAGGCCGCCGACCTGCTCCAGCAGGACCAGATCAGCGAGGCGATGCAGAAGGTCGCCCAGGTGGTCGAGATCTGGCTCCAGGTGCAGCAGGCGGTGCTCAACGCGGCCCTGCTCACCAGCGTCGATCTCGACGAGCTGAAGGTGGACGACCAGCCGCTCAGCGCCTTCACCGACGACCTGGTCGAGAAGCTCAACACGCTCAAGGAAACGATCCACAACCAGGACACCGTCGGCCTCGCCGATGCACTGGGCTATGAGTGGCCGGAGGTGGTCGACCGCTGGGATCGGCTCGTGGGCGAGTTGATCGCGCGGATACAGAAGAAGTGAGCCGTTACCGAGTGCCGATTGCCAATTGCCAATTGAAGCGCCGGCTGTCGCTCCCCAATCGGCAATTGGCAATCGGCAATCGGCAATCCTAAACTACGGCGAATACGATCCAAGGAGCATCGCGCCCCATGCCTCAGTCCGAACCGCAGCCGAACCTCGACCATCCCACGCTGCCGCGCGTGAAGCAGCAGTTTCCCGATAAGACGTTGTACGCCACGGAGTATCGCGGCGAGACGACGTTGATCGTGCAGCCCGGCGACCTGCACGCCATCGCCCGTTTTCTGCGCGACGATCCCGAGTCGCGGTACGACCTGCTCTCGGACGTCGTCGGCGTGGATTACCTGGACTATCCCGCGCCTCCCGAGACCGGTGGGCCGATGGGACGCTTCGGCGTGGTCTACAACCTCATCAGCGTCGACCACAACCTGCGCTTCTTCGTGAAGGTTTATCTCGATCCGACCGTCGACACCTACGGCGTCGAGGAAGACCCGGCCCTGCACCTGCCCACCGTCACCGACATCTGGCCCGGCGCGGAGTGGATGGAGCGCGAGGTCTTCGACATGTTCGGCATCAAGTTCGACGGCCACCCCGACCTGCGCCGCATCCTGCTCTGGGAGTCCTACCCCGCGTATCCGCTGCGCAAGGACTATCCCGTCACCGGCCGGGGCGAGCGCGAGGACTACCGCATCATCGAACGCGATTCGGCGTGAATGCAGTTTCAAGTTTCAAGTTCCAGGTTTCAAGTTGGAAACCGACGGCTTTGCCGCCGTCTCCGCAAACTTGAAACTTGACGCCGAAGGCGAAGCGAAGCGCAAAACTTGAAACCTGAAACTCAAATCGGCGAGCGGCGCACCCAGCAGCGCGCGGCGATCCTTGAGGCGATCCGCGGCGCGGCGGGTCCGTTGACGGTCGACCAGATTCAAGCGGCCGCGCAGCGCACGGTGGCCAACCTCGGCATCGCCACGGTCTATCGCACGGTGAAACTGCTGCTTGATCACGGTGAGATTCGCACCGTCACGCTGCCGGACGGTCAACCGCGCTACGAGGCGGCGGATCTGGGGCATCATCATCATTTCCGCTGCCGACGCTGCGGGCGGGTTTATGACCTGGATCTCTGTCCCATCGCGCTGCCCGAGGGCATGAAGCTGCCCGGGGGATTTCACGTCGAGGACCACGAGGTGACGCTGTATGGGACGTGTCCGCGGTGCAGCGGGTGAAATGTCGAATAACAAATATCCGAGCCGCCGCTTTCAACCCCTCCCCCTTGAGGGGAGGCAGGGTGGGGGTGAGTGCTTGAACAGCGGGTGCGCTGGCTTGACCAGGCGCTGTTGAACTTCAAGGCCTCACCCTCCCCTGGCCCCTCCCTTGAGGGACTCACCTTCCGACACTTTCCCCGGCGCCGGCGCAGCCGGCGCGTGCCCCCTCTCCCTTTGGGAGAGGGCTGGGGTGAGGGGATCGACAGCGACCATTGACTGCTGCACCGCGAGGCGGACGCCCGGCCGATGGTGATTCCCTCACCCGCCTCGTTGGACGCTGCCGTGCGAATGTTGCGCCACCTGCTCGGCACCCTCTCCCGGGGGGAGAGGGTTTCGCAGCGCCTGCGCAAAAGTGTCGGCAGGTGAGCCCTTGAGGGAGGGGAGTTGAGACCCGCCCTGACCTTGTACAATTCCCCTCCA
>JBMCXL010000004.1:0-25268 GCA_048621015.1 Phycisphaeraceae bacterium | reverse complement strand
CATTGAGCGCGAGCATCGTGCGATGCACGACATATTCGGGCATGTAGTGGTTGATCTGGCCGGCGAGCTCGATGAAGCGCGTGGGCTGATCGACCTCGCGCGCCTTCCACGTCAGGTAGAACGGATCGATCGGCACGCAATGCCCGCCCAGGCCGGGACCGGGATAAAACGCCTGAAAGCCGAACGGCTTCGTCGCCGCGGCGTCGATGACCTCCCACACGTCGATGTTCATGCGCGTGAGGATCATCTTCAGCTCGTTGACCAGCGCGATGTTCACCGCGCGGTAGACGTTCTCGAGGATCTTGGCCGCCTCCGCCACCTCCGCGCTGGACACCGGCACGACCTGCGCCACCGCCTGGCGATAAAGCGCTGCCGCCAGTTCGCCCGACGCGGCGTCGATGCCGCCCACGAGCTTGGGGATCGTGCGCGTCGTATGGGACTTGCTGCCGGGGTCCTCCCGCTCCGGCGAATACGCGAGGAAGAAATCCTCGCCCGGCTTCAACCCGCCACAAGTCAAACGCGGCAGCACCACGTCGCGCGTCGTGCCGGGGTACGTCGTCGACTCCAGTACCACAAGCTGCCCTTTGCGCAGACATCGCCCGATCGCTTCCGCGCTGCGCTCCACGTATTGCAGGTCCGGCTCCAGGTGCGCCCCCAACGGCGTCGGCACACAAACACACACCACGTCCGGCTCCCCCAACCGGTCCAGATCATCGGTCACCTCGAACCGCCCACTTCCCCCGCCCCCACGAAGCGACGCGGCTCCGCCGCGCTCTCCCACCATCTCCGCCACAAAATCATCCCCGAAATGCTTCAGATAATTCTCCCCCCGCCGCAGCATCGCGATCTTCTCGGCATCGGTATCGAACCCCAGCACATCGAACCCCGCCTCCCAGAACGTGCGAATGAGCGGCAAACCCACGTACCCCAGCGCCAGCACGCCGACAAGGGCGGAGCGATCCTCGATCTTCGCTTGGAGGGATTCAGCGTTCATCGGACGTACATGATACCGGCTTCCACCACGCCGCGCGTCGTGTCGGGAACGGACGGGAACATATGAATCACCGACGCGTCTAACGCCGAAGCGATCCTCGATCTCAGCCACCTCTTGCTGAACTGGGCCTCGCGAAAGCTCGAATCACCAGCCTACACGACCAAGAGGGATCTGCCATGTCATCCGCTACCCACCACAACCTATCCTATGCGGGTTTGACCTGCCCAAGCTGCGGTTATGACCTGCGCGGCTTGACGGCGCAACGCTGCCCCGAGTGCGGTGAACCATTCGATCCGCGCACGCTGCAACCGGTCCCGCCGTGGGGGCGCCGGCCGATCGTCGGCGGGATTGGCGCGCTCGTCGCCGCGGCCGCCACCGGCTTCCTGCTGTGGTGTGAGATCAGTTGGATGATCGCCATAACGCAGTCGTACGGCGGATGGTGCGGGACCGGACGGATGTGGATTCGAGATCAGGTGTTGATGATCCCGCCGTTCCTGTTCGTGCTCATCGCCGGTGGTGTCCTGCTCACAGTGCTCGGCAGGCGATGGCTGCCGCTCGCGCGCGTGTCGCTCGTGGTGGCGCTGGTCAGTTACGCCTTTACGTGGTCGTACGTGCAGTACGGCTTCGTCTGGAAGCTGCTTATGTCTCTGAGTCAGCCCTGACGTTCGGGCAGCCACGCCACCACGTCCATCGCGTCGGCATGGTGCAGCCGCGGCAGCGTCTCCGGCAGCGCCACGCCGACCTGCTCGGTCATCTCCAGCACATCGAACCGCGCCTCCGCCGGCCGCAGCATCCACGGCCCGTGGTGAATCTCCCCCCGATGTACGTGCCCGCGCCGGTTCACCGTGTAAAGGCAGTAGCGTTCCATTGCGAACTGCTCAAAGCTGCCCGCCGCCGCGCGCTGCGCCCCGCCCACCGGCCGATAGCGCGCCGCGAGCCGCGCCGCCGGCGCCCCACGGTGCGTGCGCTCGCTGGCATAATTGATCCAACCCTCATCGTCGTGATGAAGCGACACCGCCGCATCGAAATACGCCAAGTTCCACGACCACCGCGCCGCGCGCACCGCCAGCCGGTTCGCCGCATCGAGACTGAAAAAGTAAACGCCCGGCTTGCCGCCTACCGTGACGTAAGTGCGCACGTTCAACTCGAGAAACGCCCACCCCAGCGCCGCCGGCCAGCCGCGCGGCCGCACGCCGCGCATTCCCAGCGGAATCACTCCCACCCACGCGCTGCCGTCGAACGTGTCAATCGCCAATGCCCCCGGCACCACCGGCTGCAGCGCCTCCCACCGCACCGGCCAGTGCGCAAAAAGTAGTTCGTGCCACGTCATACGCATCGCCCACCGCCCGCGCGGCATGGGCCAGGGACGGTGATCGGTCGCGGCAGGCAGTCGATCCATGGCCACGGCTGTCTCCAACGCTGACGCGCCATCTTATCCGCCGCCCCACGCCCCTTCCCCGCCTCCGGTTTGAACCAGGCGCAGCCCCGGCCTAGAATCTTCAACCGAATCGACCCAAAGCCCGCCAGCAGGAGCCTCATCATGGCCAGCGACGCCACCATCGAACTCAACGACGACAACTTCGAGCAGGAAGTCATCCAGAGCGACAAGCCCGTGCTCGTGGACTTCTGGGCCGAGTGGTGCATGCCCTGTCGGATGCTCGCGCCGACGATCGACGAGCTGGCCGAGGAGTACAAGGGCCAGGTCAAGGTCGGCAAGCTCGACACCGATGGCAGCCGCAACGTGCCCATGCAGTTCGGCATCAGCGCCATCCCCACCGTCATCCTCTTCCAGAACGGCGAAGTCGTGCAGAAGTTCGTCGGCGTTACGTCGAAGCAGGATTTCAAGGCCGAGTTGGACAAAGTGACGGCGTGATGTCGATTGCCAATTGCCATTCGCCGATTGCCGATTGATCCCGGTAACGCCCGTCCTGAGCGAGTCCGCGAGCGAAGGGCGGGATTTTTTTGCCCTCGTCCCTCCCATGCCCATCCAATTCCAACACCATACGTTACCCAACGGCTTGACCGTCCTCGGCGAGTGCAACGCCGACGCCCACACCGCCGCCGTCGGCTTCTTCGTCAACACCGGCGCGCGCGACGAGGACGCCCCGCAGATGGGCGTGTCCCACTTCCTCGAACACATGATGTTCAAGGGCACCGACCGCCGCACCGCGGACGACGTCAACCGCGAGTTCGACGAGATCGGCGCCAACTACAACGCCTACACCAGCCACGAGAACACCGCCTTCTTCGCGCAGGTGCTGCCCGAGCATCTGCCGCGCGCCATCGACCTGCTCGGCGACATCCTGCGGCCGGCGCTGCGCGACGACGACTTCGAGATCGAGAAGAACGTGATCCTCGAAGAGATCGGCATGTACGAGGACCGGCCGCAATGGCGCTTGCAGGACGCGCTGCTGGAGCGCTACTTCGCGGATCACCCGCTCGGCTACCGCGTGCTTGGCACCACCGACACGATCAGGCAGCTCGACGCCAGTTCGATGCGGCAGTATTTCCAGCACCGCTACAGTCCCGACAACATGGTTGTCGCCCTGTCCGGCCGCGTCGATTTCGAAGCGGTCATCAAGGACCTCCAGCGTCTCGCCGGCGACTGGCCCGCCACCGGCGCGCAGCGCGACCCTGCCACGCCGGCCATCGCCGCGCTCGATCAGACGATCCGCGACGCCAAGCTCAGCCGCCACTACCTCGCCGCGCTCTCCCCCGCTCCGGGTGCGCAGGACGCGCAGCGCTACGCCGCGCGCGTGCTCGCAGACGTGCTCGGCGACACCGAGGGTTCGCGCATCTATTGGGCGCTGGTTGATCCTGGCCTCGCGGAGGAAGCCGATCTCGAATTCATCCCGATGGACCGGGCCGGCGCGTACATGATCTACGCTTCCTGCGATCCCGATGAGGCGGACGCGGTTGAAGCGAAGCTGTGGGCCACGATCGACGCGCTCGCTTCAAAGAAGGACCTGGACGAGGCGGAGGTCGAGCGTGCCAAGAACAAGCTCGCCACCGAGGTCATGCTGCGCGGCGAGAGCACGATGGGCCGCATGACCGAACTCGGCACGCACTGGCTCTACCAGCACGAATACACCCCGCTCGACGAGGAGCTGCGCCGCATCGAAGCGGTCACCCTCGACGACCTCCGCCAACTTCTCACCGATTACCCCTTCCAGCCTCGCGGCGTGCTGCGTCTGACACCTTGAGGTTCATGGCGCGATATCTCTTCCAGCGTTATGAATCACCTTCGCCCGCCTGCAACCGATACATTCGCGCATACCAGCCGTTCGCGGCCATCAGTTCGTCGTGCGTGCCGCGCTCGGTGATGCGGCCGTCGTCGACGACGATGATCTGGTCACAGTCACGCACCATCGAGAGGCGGTGCGAAACGATCACCGCCGTGCGGCCGACCAGCACATGCTGAATCGCCGCCTGGATTATGCTCTCGCTCTCGGCCTCGACTGACGCGGTCGGCTCATCCAGCAGCAGCACGGTGGGATCGGCGAGAAACGCGCGGGCGATGCAGATGCGCTGCTTCTGGCCACCGGAGAGGCGCACGCCGCGCTCGCCGACGATCGTGTCGTAGCCGTGCGGCAGACCATCGATGAACTCGTGCACGTTCGCCTGGCGCGCCGCCTCGATCATGTCACTTTCGCTGGCGTCGGGTCGGCCGTAGAGCATGTTCGCGCGGATCGTGTCGTTGAACAGAAATGGCTCCTGCGTCACCAGGCCGAACTGCTCGCGCAGCGAGCGCTGCGTCAGCTCGCGCACATCCCGGCCGTCGAAGCGCACCGCGCCGTCGCTCACGTCGTAGAGGCGCAGCAGCAGCGCGAGGATCGTGCTCTTGCCCGCCCCGCTCGGCCCGACCACACCCAGGTGCTGCCCCGACGCCGCCTCAAAAGTCACGTCGCGCAGTGTCCCATCGCGCTCGGCGTAGTTGAAGCTCACGTTCTCGAAACGGATATGCCCCGCGCCACGCTCCAGCGCCACCGCATCGGTGCGGTCGCGGATCTGGACCGGCTCGTCCATCAGGTCGAACACGCGCGACGCCGCGGCGATCGCGCGCTGGATCATCTCGTTGATGCGCGCCAGCGAGTTCACCGGCGAGAAAAGCTGCCACCAGTACCCGCGATAGGCGACGAAATTGCCGATCGTGAAGGTGCCGTAGAGATAGAAATACGCCCCGCCGCCGATCATGGCGATGTTGGAGAGGAAGCCGACGGTGCGCACGGCAGGGAAGTAGAGCGACCGCGCCACGACGGCGCGCATTGCGGTGTCGTAGTATTCCTCGTTGCGCGCGGCGAACTGCTCGCTTTCGTGCCGTTCGCGTGCAAAGGACTTGATGACGAAGATGCCGGAGATGCTCTCCTGGAGCTTGTCGCTGACGTCGCCGAGGCGATCGCGCACGCGCCGGTACAGTCCGCGCACGCGCGCGTTGAACATGTGCACCATCAGCGCTACGCCGACCATGGGCGCCAGCGTGAGCAGGCCGACTTTCCAGTTCAGCCAGACGATGATGGTCGCGACGCCGATGAGTTGGAGGGCGTTGGTGACGATCTCGTCGGTGCCGCGCAGCGCGACCTGTTCGAGCGTGTCGACATCGCCCATGGAGCGTGCGATGAGATCGCCGGTGCGGTGGCGGTGGAAGAACGGCAGGGCGTGGCCGAGCAGCCGGCCGAACAGGTCGTGGCGCAGGTCGAGGATGAAACGCTGCCCGACTTGGCCGAGGAAGTAGGTGCGCGCCCCACCGAGCGCGGTCCCGAGCAGTTGCACGGCGAACATGACGCCCACGGCCGCGGCGATGAGCATCAGGCGGTGCTGCGTGTCGCTGCCGCCGACCAGCGTCGCGAACATCGGCTCGTCCGCCAGCAGGGCCTCGTCGACGACGAACATCCACACCAGCGGATGAAAGAGCTGGGCCGGCATCGACAGCACCAGGCACGAACCCGCCAGCAGCAGCCGGGCCCAGTACGGGCGAAGGTAGCGCAGCAGGCGAAGGAAGGTGGGCATGGTGGGGTTCAGGCTTCGGGGTTCAGGGTTCAGGGTACGCGATTCGAGCTTTGGGTGGTCGGTGGATCCGCAGTGACTGGTCGCTCAAGCGACCCCTCCAGCGTGGGTTACACTTCGAGACGCATCATCATCTACAATCTACGCTTCAAGCGCGTGCCGTGCCCCGAACCCTGAACCCCGAACCCTGAACCGCGACGTGCATCCCATTCCCGACATCCTCGAAGATCTGCGCCGTGGCCGCATGATCTTGCTCGTGGACGATGAGCAGCGCGAGAACGAGGGCGATCTGGTCTGCGCGGCCGAGTACGTCACGCCGGAGATCGTCAACTTCATGCTGCGTGAGGGGCGGGGCATGCTGTGCGTGGCACTGGACAGCGCCATCTGCGAGCGGCTAGAACTCGAGCCGCAGGGCCGGGTCCACACCGCGCCGCGCGGCACCGCGTATACCGTCAGCGTCGACGCCGACCCCCGCTTCGGCGTGACCACCGGGGTCAGCGCCGCCGACCGTGCCCGCACCGCGCAGGTGCTCATTCATCCCGAGACGCGTCCCGACGACCTGACCCGTCCCGGCCACGTCCAGCCGTTGCGCGCCCGCGATGGCGGCTGTCTGGTGCGCGCGGGGCAGACCGAGGGCTCGGTCGATCTGTGCAAGCTCGCCGGCCTGCGCGCGGGCGCGGTCATCATCGAGGTGATGAACGAGGACGGCTCCATGGCCCGTCGGCCCGAGCTGGAGCGCATGTGCCAGAAGCACAACCTCAAGATGTGCTCCGTCGCCGACGTCATCCACCACCGCCTCGAACGCGAGAAGCTCGTGCAGCGCATCGATTCGCTGCCGGTCGAGAATGAGTGCGGCAAGTTTACGCTCATCGCTTATCACTCCGCGGTCGACCCGCTGCCGCACGTGGCGCTGGTCGCCGGCGACATCGGCAAGCTCGACGCGACCGGCCACCCCATCGACCACGACGAGCCGGTGCTCGTGCGCATGCACAGTCAGAATCTGCTTGGCGATGTGTTCGGCGACGTGACCCAACCCTCCGGCAAGACGCTGCGCCAGGCGATGCGGATGATCCACGCCGAAGGCCGCGGCGCGCTGGTCTACCTGCGCCACGGCGGCGCGGGCACCGGATTGCTCAAGCGCCTGCAGACCGCCACACACGCCGGCGGCGACGAGGAGGAGGCGACGCGGCTCGGCGATGCGCAGGAAACACCCGGCATTCGCCCGCCGCGCCACATGGGCGCTTACGGCATTGGCTGCCAGATCCTGCGCGACCTCGGCATTCGGCGCATGCGGTTGATTACCAACCATCCGTTCACGCCGACGGCGCTGTCGGGGTATGGGTTGACGATCGAAGAGTTCGTGTCGCCGGGTTGAGCGCGGCGGAGCCGCGTCGCTTCGTAAGACTTCATATTCAGTGTTTGCCCCATGCCAAAGTGCTTGCATTGGTGGGGGGGCCGTCGATAACGTCGACTTCGCCGACGCGATCCGTGACGCCCGGGGGGTTGCGTGCGGTGTTCGCGAGCCCGGGGAGATTCGAGGCGCCACCTTGTTCAATATCTATGTGGGCAACTTGCCCTACACGACCAGCGAGGCGGAGCTGGAGCAGCTTTTCTCGCAGTTCGGCAACGTGTTGCGCGCGAGCATCATCACCGATCGCGACACCGGCCGCTCGCGCGGTTTCGGGTTCGTCGAGATGGAAAACGAAAATGAAGGTCGGCAGGCGATCGAGGGGCTGCACGGCCAGGATTTCGAAGGGCGACCGCTGACCGTGAATGAAGCGCGCCGGCGCGGGGGATATTCGGGGCAGGACCGGCAGGCGGGGTGAGCGATCCGGACCTTCGCTGCGCTCAACTGAGCAACTGCTCCAGGTCCTCGCGCGTGAGATTCGAGAGCACGTGCTGCTCACCGCCGACGATGGCGTCGGCGATCTGGCGCTTCTGCGCCTGCAACTCGGTGATGCGCTGCTCGACGGTGTCCTGGCAGATGAGGCGATAGGCGAAGACGCGGCGCGTCTGGCCGATGCGGTGCGTGCGGTCGATCGCCTGCTGCTCCACGGCCGGGTTCCACCACGGATCGAGAATGAACACGTACTCGGCCGCGGTGAGGTTCAAGCCAAAGCCGCCGGTCTTGAGGCTGACGAGAAATGCGTTGATCTGCGGATCGGTCTGGAAGCGGTGGACAACCTCGCGCCGGTTGCGCGTCTGGCCGTCGAGATAGCAGTGGCGGATCTTGCGCTCGTCGAAGCGGCGCTTGACCAGGCTCAGCATCGACGTGAACTGGCTGAAGATCAGCGCCTTGGAGCCCTCGGCGATCACGTCTTCGAGCAATTCCATGAGCACGTCGAGCTTGGCGGACGGTTCGTCGGCGTACTCGTTGTTGATCAAGCCGGGGTGGCACGCCGCCTGGCGCAAACGCAGCAGCGCTTCGAGCACCATGAAGCCCGCCTTGCCGCCGATGGTCGGGCCGGTGGATGTGCCACTGTCGCCGTGCACCTGGTCGAGGCGGTTGAGCAGGTGGCTGCGGTAGTAGGCGCGCAGGTCGTCGTAGATCTTGCGCTGCGGCGGCTCCATCTCGCAGCGCAGCGTCTGCTCGGTCTTGTCCGGCAGGTCGGCGAGGACCTGTTTTTTCGTGCGCCGCAGGATGAACGGTCGCAGCGCCCGGCCGACCTGCTCCAGCGCTTCGCGCTCGGCGTGGCCGTTGGAACCGTTGCCGTTGGATGAATTGGCTTGCGTGCCGGCGCGCACCAAGTCGTTGAAGCGCGTGCTGGCGCCAAGCATGCCGGGGTTGAGGAATTCGAAGATCGACCAGAGATCGCCGAGGTGGTTCTCGACGGGCGTGCCGGTCAGCGCGAGGCGGTGGGCGCCCTGAAGGAGGCGCGCGGATTTCGCTGCCTGGGATTGCGGATTCTTGATCGCCTGCGCTTCGTCGAGGATGAGGTAGTCGAAATCGAAGTGGCGCAGGGCTTCGATGTCGCGGCGCAGGAGGCCGTAGGATGTGACGATCAGGTCGTGCTCTTCGAAGGCAGCGCGCAGGGCCTCGCGCTCGCCGCCAGCGTAGGCCATGACGCGCAGGTCGTTGGTGAACTTCTCTGCTTCGTCGACCCAGTTGAACACAACCGAGCGCGGCGCGACAACGAGGCTGGGACGGTGCGTGCCGCTGGATTCACTTTGATGCTCGTGTACGCGCATCTGGAGCATCGCGAGCACCTGGATCGTCTTGCCCAGGCCCATGTCGTCGGCCAGCACGCCGCCCATGCCGAACCAGCGCAGCAGCGCCATCCATCCCAGGCCCTCGCGCTGGTAGGGGCGCAGTGAGCCCTTGAACTGCGGAGAGGGTTCGATCGGATGCACGCCGCGGAACTGGTGCAGCCGGGCACGCAGCCGCTCGAACGGCTCGTCCACCTCGACCAACTCCTGCTCGCGCAGCAGCGCGTCGAGCAGCGCGGCCTGGCTGGCGCCGAAGCGCAGGTGATCTTCCTTGAGCTGGCCCATCGCGGTGAGCATGCTGTGCTCGCTGAGCCACGCATCGGGCAGCAGGCCTTGCGTACCGTCGTCGAGCTCGACCATGTGCTCACCGCGCCGCGCGGCGTTGAGAATCTGCGGCAGGGGCACATCCTGCGTGGTGCCGTCGGCGCGCTGATAGCGTACGCGCCCGCGCAGCTCGAACCAGTCCACGCCACTGGTGACGGACACGTTGGGCGTCGCGGCATGGCGCACAAGTTGACGGTCGGCCGAGACCACCCAGCCCTGCGCCAGCAGTGTGGCCACCGTTTCAGGCATCTGCTTGCTCGGCAGTGCCAGCGTGTCCGGGCCGGCGCCCGACAGCGGGCGAAAACCCTGGGCCGCGAGCTGCGCCATGGCTTCGCGCTCGATGCGCCGGTTGCGCTGGATCAGCAATCCCTCGGCAGGCGGCGCTTCGGCGGTTTCGCTGTCTTCGTTTTCGTTGTCCCGGTTGCTTTCTTCATCGTCCCCGTTGCCATTGCTCGAAGCGATCGCGGAATGCTCGCCCCAGTCGTGCGCGGCGGTGTTTTCGTCGTGATCATTGCCGTTGTCGGTGACAGGTGTTTCGTCGAGCTCGATGGTGCCGTTGATCGAGGCGCTGGAACTGATCGTGACGAACCGGCCGGGCTGGCCGGGGCTGACGCGCTGGCCGTCGTAGGCGAACCAGACCTTGGCGGCGAGCTGGTTTTTCGCGGAAGCAGGCAGCACCTGCTGCGCCTCGCGCGAGCCGGGGCTGAACAGGTCCAGGTGCGCGATCGGCTCGACGTGCTGCGGCACGCGGCCGATGCCTTCGGGCAGGTCGATCTCCGGCAGTTCGGGCAGCATGTAGAGGCGATCGAGGAAGCGCTCCACGTCCGCCTTCGGCACGCGGATGGGGCGGTGCTCGTCGCGGCGGCGCTGCTCGTCGCGGAAGTGGCTGACCCAGCGATACGCGTCGCGGTCATCGAGCGGCGCGGCCTGATCCTCCCAGATCACCACGCCATCCACGCCGCCGAGCACCATCGCCGGGGCCTCGATCGGCAGGGGCGGCTCGTCGCTGCCGCGGCGCAGCTCGACGTGCACGAGCAGTTCGTCGCCGTTCTCCGATTCGCGGCCGACCATCCAGAGCGTCCATGGTTGGCCGCCGGCCCAGCGCAACGGCCGCTCGCCGCCCGAGGTGCCGTCGTCGTCGTCGGCGATGAAGCAGCGGTGCGTGGCGATCATGCGCTGGAGGATCGTGCGCCACGCGCCGGGTGGCAGGCGATAGGTCGCCTCGCCGCGCGTGGTGCTGCCGGCCATGCTTTCGTGTCCCGGGGGCGCGCCGCCGAGCAGCAGGGCACAGAGCTCGCGGTCGACCGGGTCGCTCAGCGTGGCGAGGGTGGGCGCGTCGATTTTGAGTGGTTTCGCCTTGCTCCAGCCAGTGGCGGTGGGCGTGCGCTGGCGCAGTTCGACGACGAGGCCCTGGTGGCGCATCGATGCCTCGGGCAGCACGACGTAGCAGATCTGCCGTTGCACGGGCAGGCCGACGTGGCCGCTGGCATCACCGCTGTCACCGCTCGTGGCGGGGCGCAGCAGGCTCAACCGGCCCATCCACTCGGGCTCGGTGTCGCGCATCGGTCGGCGGCCGGCACCGGCGCGCTTGCGCGCCTTGGGGGCGCGCACGCGCAACCGCGCGAGGTGGTCGGCCGAGGCGCCGGGGCCTTCGCGGTGTTGCAGATCGAGCAGCACGGCCCAGATGTGCTTGCAGTACGCGCCCTTTTCAAAATGCGCACAGGTGCACTCGGCCTCGGCGCGCTGCTCGTCCTGGCGGATGGTGACGATGTGCTGCTCGTCCGAATCCTGGACGTGGGCGCGGATGAGTTCATCCTCAGCCGGCGGCACGCGCTCGACACGATCATTGCTGAAATGCGCCCGCCCGCGCATCCGTGCACTGCTGTGAAAAAAAGGCGACCAGGCTGTCAGAATCGACATGAGCTTCCCCAGCTCCTCGTCGCGAGAAAACGTCCGAATCGCTTAGCTTACGATGGTCCGGGCCGCAGAGCAATCCCGGCGTTATGAAAGCGGGCGCGTCGCCCCACCCTGCGAAGCCGGGCCGTCCTCGGCCCGGACGTTTCCAGCGACTGGAGGCGCTTCACGGGTCTTCGAGCCGACCGGGCCGAGGACGGCCCGGCTCACACGGCAGAGCCCGGCTCGGGGGGGCGTGGGAGGTTGGATGCAAAGCGCGCGCCGGGCGGTGAGGGCCGCTACACTTTCGAACTGTCGCCATGCCCTCCGATTCCCCCGATGATTTGCCGCTTTGGATTCTGCCGCTGGGCGCGGTGGTGGTGGCGCTGGTGGTATGGAGCGGCTGGTGGCGGCCCGCGCAGTTGGCGGCGGGGCCGAAGCGGCCGAATACGCTTGAGCCGTGGGATCTGCTGGTGGCTGTGGGGTTGATGATGGCGGGCGGGCTGGTGACCGGGGTTCTCGCGCAGCGAATGGCGAGTGGAGCGGAGCCTGCGTCGCTGACCACCATGGCGTACGCGGGATGGGTGGTGCTGGGGCAGGTATTGGCGCAGGGATCGGGGGTGGCGTATTTCCTGTGGCGTGCGGCGGGTGAGTGGAAGGCGCTGGGGGTATGGCCGCGTCGGTGGGGCCGGGAGACAGGTTTGGCGGGGGTGACGCTGGTGGTGGCGCTGCCGGTGGTGTTCAGCGCGATGACGGTGGCGATGTGCGTGAGCCAGCGCTTGGGGCTGCCCGTGCCGGAAACGGGGCATCAGTTGCTGACGGTGTTGCGCGAAGCGGATTCGTGGATGGGGGTGGTGTTGCTGTTGGGGTCGGCGGTGGTGGTGGCCCCGGTGCTGGAGGAACTGCTGTACCGGGGGCTGCTTCAGTCGGTGCTGCTGTGGCAACTGGGGGTGGAGCGGCGGGTGTGGGTGATCGTGGGGGCGTCGGTGCTGTTCGCGTTGATGCACGCGGCGAGCGTGCCGTGGCAGGCGCTGCCGGGATTGTTCGTGTTATCGTTGGCGCTGGGGTGGTTGTACGAGCGCACGGGGAGCCTGTGGCCGTGCGTGGCGGCGCATGCGGGGTTCAACGCAGTGAATGTGGGTTTGGTGCTGGTGGCGGGATGATCCGGACTGGAGCGACCGCAGGGAGCGCAAGTCCGGATGCGTTCGCACTCACGCCGCGGTTTCGGCGGCCATCTTCTCGGCCTTGGCCTTGGCGTCGTCGAGCGTGCTGACGTACATGAACGCCTGTTCGGGGATCTCGTCGGCCTCGCCTTCGCAGACGCGCTTGAAGCTGTCGATCGTGTCCTTCAGCGGCGTGTACACACCGGGGATGTTGATGAACTGCTCAGCGACGAAGAACGGCTGACTCAGGAAGCGCTCGATCTTGCGGGCGCGGTTGACGATGATCTTGTCCTCTTCGCTTAATTCATCGACACCTAGAATCGCGATGATGTCCTGGAGGCTCTTGTAGCGCTGGAGGATCGACTGCACCTGCCGCGCGACGGCGTAGTGCTCCTCGCTGATCATGTTCGGGTCGAGGATGCGGCTGGTGGAGGCCAGCGGATCGACGGCCGGATAGATGCCCTTCTCCGTGATGGAGCGCTCGAGCACGACGAAGGCGTCAAGGTGCGCGAACGTCGTGGCCGGCGCGGGGTCGGTCAGGTCGTCCGCCGGCACGTACACCGCCTGGAGCGAGGTGATCGCGCCCTTGTCGGTGGAGGTGATGCGCTCCTGAAGCTCGCCCACGTCGGTCGACAGCGTCGGCTGATAACCCACCGCGGACGGCATGCGGCCGAGCAGCGCGGACACTTCCTGGCCCGCCTGCACGAAGCGGAAGATGTTGTCGATGAACATCAGCGTTTCTTTGCCGGACGAGTCGCGGAAATCTTCCGCCATCGTCAGGCCCGACAGCGCGACGCGGAAACGCGCGCCCGGCGGCTCGTTCATCTGGCCGAACACCATGGCGACGCGGTCGATGACGTGGCCCTTGTTGCCCTCGGCGTCGGTGAATTCGGCCTCCTGCATCTCCAGCCAGAGGTCGTTGCCCTCGCGCGTGCGCTCGCCCACGCCGGCGAACACGGAATAGCCGCCGAATTCGCGCGCCACGCGGGCGATCATTTCCTGGATGATGACGGTCTTGCCGACGCCCGCTCCGCCGAACAGGCCGATCTTGCCGCCGCGGACGAACGGGCAGAGCAGGTCGATGACCTTGATGCCGGTCTCGAGGATTTCGGTCTGCGGGTTGAGATCGGTGAACTCGGGCGGCTCGCGGTGGATGGGCATGCGCTTCTGGGCGTTGACCGGGCCGCGCTTGTCGATGGGCTCGCCGAGCAGGTTGAACACGCGGCCGAGCACTTCGGTGCCGACGGGCACGGTGACGGGCTCGCCGGTGTCGGTCACTTCCATGCCGCGGGTGACGCCATCGGTCGAGCCGAGGGCGACGGCCCGCACCTGTCCACCGCCGAGGTGCTGCTGGACCTCGCCGACGAGGTCGATCTCGACGTCGCCGCGCGTGCCCTTGAGCTTGAGGGCGCTGTAGATGTCGGGAAGCTGTTCCTCGGGGAACTGGGCGTCGAAGGTCGAGCCGATGACTTGGGTGATCTTGCCGGTGCCGGGCATGATGCGGGGGTCCTTCGTGGGGATGGATTTTCGGGGTCGTCTCGTGGGCGAGCCGAGTGTGCGGCTGCGCCGGATTGAGAGTCCAAAAGCGTAGCGGCCATGAGCGGGTTTGCCAAGTCGCGGGGCGGGGTGAATGTGGGGGCTGTTAGCCGCGGGTGGCAACCCGCGGGTGCGGGTGGAAGGGTGTGCGGCGATCGTGGTGCGGACGGCGGCATCATTGCCTTCGCAGGCTCCCGCTCGTCCAGCGACCAGCGGCACCCCCACCCGCGGGTTGCCACCCGCGGCTAAGCAGCGTCCGCCCTCTCGCTTCCGTTTCACCGCTGACGTAGCATGCCCGCATGTCCGAAACGCGCACGCTCAACCTCGCCCTGATCCAGCACGCCTGCCCGCCTAAGGCGGACAAACAGGCGAACGTCGACAAGTGTTGTGCCCTGATCCGCGACGCGGCCGCCCAGGGCGCCCAGCTCATCGTCACGCAGGAACTGTTCGCCAGCGACTATTTCCCGCAGACCGAGGACGAGACGCGCTTCGACTTGGCCGAGCCCATCCCCGGCCCGACCACCAATCGCCTCGCCCAACTGGCGAGCGAGCTGAACGTCGAGATCAGCGGCTCCATCTTCGAGAAGCGCGCCCCCGGCCTCTACCACAACACGTCCGTCATGTTCGACACGCAAGGCCAAATCGTCGGCCGCTACCGCAAAATGCACATCCCCGACGACCCGCGCTTCTACGAGAAGTACTACTTCACGCCCGGCGACGCGGTTTCAAGTTCCAGGTTCCAAGTTTCAAGTCCAGACGGCGGCGAAGCCGCCGACTCTCAACTTGGAACCTGGAACTTGCAACTTGAAACTGCCTCTTCCCCCTGGCAGGTCATTGACACCCGCCACGCCCGCACCGGCCTGCTCATCTGCTGGGACCAGTGGTTTCCCGAAGCCGCGCGGCTCACGGCGTTGCGCGGTGCGGAGGTGTTGCTGTATCCCACCGCCATCGGCTGGTATCACGGTGAAACGCCGGACGATCAGCGCGCCCAGAAGGAAGCGTGGCGCACGATCCAGCGCAGCCACGCGATCGCCAACGGCGTGTACGTCGCCGCCGTCAACCGTGTCGGCACCGAGGGCGATCTGACCTTCTGGGGCTCCTCGTTCGTCGTCGATCCCACCGGCACGGTCATCGCCGAGGCATCGGAAACCGACGAGCAGGTGCTGCTGGCCACGTGCGACCTGTCGCGCATCGAGCAGCAGCGCCGCGGCTGGCCGTTCCTGCGCGACCGTCGGGTCGATGCCTATGCCCCCCTCACGCGCCGCCTGCTCGACGAGCAGTGAGCGGTGCGGATGACTGATCGTGGCGGATGGAGCGGCCCCCGGTGGCTGGGGGGAAGCGCAACGAACGCCCGGCGGCCACGGGAAGCCGCAAGCGGCGTGAAAACCGCATCAACAATCACCAATTGGCCATCGGCAATGTGCCAACCAGGGGGATGGCCGGATACACTTCCGGTGTAATCATCAACGCGCTGCGATTCATGGCCGACCCTCAGCATCAACCTCGCGCCCGCGCCGCCGTGCCGCACCCGCGCATCGCCCGGTTCGGGGATCTGCTGATTCCCGCGGCGTCCGCGGCGGAGTTGGGCTATCGCATGCCGGCCGAATGGGAGGCGCAGTCGTGCGTGTGGGTCAGTCCGCCGACCAATTCGGAGACGTGGCCGCGCTGCCTGATGCAGGCCAGCCGGCAGTTCGATGCATGGGTGGACGAGCTGCGGCGCTTCGCGCCGGTCTGCACGCCGCAGTCGCTGGGGATCAGTACCGACGATGCATGGGTGCGCGACTACGGGCCGATCTTTGTGGTGCGCGACCAGGCTTCGGGCAACGGTGATGGTGCGGAGCAGGAGCCGGCCACGCGGCGTGTCGATCGTGCGGTGACGACGGAACTGGCGCTGCACGACTTTTTCTTCAACAGTTGGGGCGGCAAGTACGAAGGCGCCCGCCCGCGCGACGACATGGTGCCGCAGCACCTCGCCCGCTGGTTGGGTTCGCCGATCTGGGTGCACGACTTCGCGCTGGAAGGCGGCGCGATCGAGCCCAACGGCCGCGGCACGCTGCTCACCACCGAACAGTGCCTGCTCAACCCCAACCGCAACCCGGGCGCCAGCCGCGAGAAGATCGAGGCGATCCTCGGCGAGGCGTTCAACGCCACGCGCATCATCTGGCTGCCCGGCGGCATCACCGGCGATGACACCGACGGCCACGTCGACGATGTCGCCCGCTTCGTCAACGCCGACACCGTCGCCGCCGCCACCGCGCCGGAAGGTCATCCCGATCACGACATGCTCGCGCGGAATCTCCAGGTGCTGCGCCGGGCGCGGGACCAGGATGGCAATAAGCTCAACATCATCGAACTGCCGATGCCCGAGCCGATTTTCTACGACTATCCGCCGGACCGGTTTGACGAGGGCGGCCGCCAGCAGCTTCCCGCCAGTCACGCCAACTTCCTGATCGCCAACGGCGGCGTGTTTGTGCCGACGTTCGGGCAGGCGAGTGACGAGCAGGCGCTGCGGATCATGGAGCAGGCGATGCCCGATCACGAGATCGTGCCGGTGCGCAGCGAGTGGCTGGTGGTCGGTCTCGGCGCGATGCACTGCCTGAGCATGCCGCAGCCGGCGGTGCGCTACAACATTCGCGGCGCGGTGTTGCGCTGAGGCGCTGCGCGCCTTTCAGTCGCTTGCGCCTTCGCGATTGTCTTCACGTAACGCTGATCGTGCCACGCTGCGAAAGGCTCACGGACTCGCCATTCGCGGACTTTTGGGCGGCAGTGAAAGCGAAGGGTTGGCCTCACTCCGCCGGCTGCATCGTCGTATCGGCGGTGTCGTCGAACTCGGCCGGGTCGCGGCCGGTGACGGTGTCGATCTGGCGACGAAGCTGCACGTCGTCAGCCGGGCGGGGAATGATCGCCGCGGCGTAGGGATGGGTGATCTGCTGTGTGGCGGCGGCGTCTTCGCCCGGCTGGTTGATCACGCCCTGCAACCACAGTTCATCGCCAACGCGCTGCACGCCGAGGATGCGTGCCCAGTAGCCGCCGGTGCGCTGCTCGCCCGCGGCCAGGACAATGAGGCTCTGCGTTTCGAAGTCGACCTGCTCGGCGAGCGGGATCTCGGCGTCCAGCGCTTCGAGCGCTTCCTGGCTGCGGATCAGCTCGGCAAGTGGTTCGGTGAGATCGGCATTGTCGCCGTGCGCCTGTTCGAGAATGGGCACATATTGGATCTGGGCGGGGTCGACACCGTTGGTGCGGTCCGTGCCGCAGCCGATCAGCAGCAGGGCGGCGGCGAGCAGGGAAAGGGTGGAAGTGAGCCGAATGCGCATGGGTCGTCTCTCCGTGGTTGCAGTTTGACGTCGCCGGCCGGGTCGGCCTCGTCCGGGGAGGCCGGCCCGCACGGCGGCTCGCACTATACCCCATCCGCCCGCTCAGGTCAGCGCAGGGGCGAGTTCGAGGGCGGCTCGGTGGCGGGTTCCTTTGAACGCTGCTTTCCCGGTGGCTGGGACTAAGCGCTTCTTTACACCGCTCTCACCCCCTCTCCCTCAAGGGGATTATGCAGCAATTTCCCTCTGCTTGTTGCGGATGCGACCGGCGTTGATCAGGTGCAGTTTGAAGCCTTTGGCCAAGCCACCGGCGCCGCGGCCGAAGTCCGGCGTCGGGATCACGGGTATGGTTGGCGACGGTGAGCGGCTTGCCGTCGATGCATTTGACCAGCATGGCGGAGGCGTGGCCGTTGAGGCGTTGTCCGAGCCGATCGAGGCATTGCTGGAAGGTGTCGGTGCGTGTGCGTCGGCTCATGGTGGACTGGGAAGGCAGGTGTTGGGGACGTGTGGCGGTCGACCAGTTGGCCGATCGACAGGCCCAGACGATGGGCCGATCGTGCAGGATGGCCCAGAGGTAAACCCGTACAAAGCAGGCGATCGAATGGGTCGCTCGGGCGTGGGTTTTGAATCCGCGTCGCATATCGAAGATCGCTGCCGACAGTTCCGACCACAGTTCGCGTTCCATCACTGGTTGCCTTGGAAAAGGGTTGCAAGACCAGTATGGGCGCGAACTGCGCTGGGCGCAAGGACTTATGTCAGTCGCGCATGATGTCTTTCCGGGCGGGCGATGTGGCGCCGATGCCAGAGGGAATTACCACTAGAAAAGGGTTGACAGATGTCGAGACCTAATTTAAAAGGATGTATATAGAACGTTTCGAGATTCCGTCGATCCGTGCTGGGCGATGCGTAAGTAAAGTTATTTTAGATCTTTACATTCAAATATGTATGAAGGCGCCGCTCTTGGGAGGGCGCCACGGCTCGGCCGGCTGGATGCTCGCTGATGGAGAGGCCGGCAACGGAGACAAATTTTGCTCAAGCGTATCGCCATCGCGGGCGCCGGGATTCGGGGGCTGGGCTTTGCCAAGGCGCTGCTCGACGGCGGCGCCGGGCCAGCACGACTGGTGGGGCTGCTGGACACGAACCGCAGGCGGATGGCCGGATTCTGCGAGCTGCTCGGTCAGGCGGTGCCGGCGTTCACCGACCTCGGTGCCTTGGTGGCGGAGACGCAGCCTGATGCGCTGCTGGTCTGCACGCCGGACCACACGCACCCGGCGGTGATCGAGCGCGGCTTTGCTGCGGGGCTGGCGGTGATCACTGAGAAGCCGATGGCGATCGACGCGCCCGGGCTCGGCTGCATCGTGGCGGCGGAGCGCGAGGCGGGTCGGTCGTTGCGCCTGGCGTTCAACATGCGGTACATGCCGGTGGCGGCCAAGGTGCGCAAGCTGCTGGCCGAGGGCGCGATCGGCCAGGTGCGCAGCGTCAGTGCCGACTGGTTCATCGATCGTACGCATGGCACCGAATATTTCCGCCGGTGGCACGCGCACATGGACCAGTCCGGCGGCCTGCTGGTGCACAAGGCGACGCACCACTTCGACCTGCTGAACTGGTTTATCGGTGATGCGCCACAGCGCGTGGCGGCGTTCGGGTCGTTGGAGATGTTTGGCGGCGCGGGGCCGTATCGTGGCGAACGCTGCCGCGGCTGCGAACATCTGGGGCACTGCTGGGCCGCGATGCCACAGGATTACCTTGATCCCGCCGAGGTGGTCAAGGACGCGAGTCGGGATCATCTGCGCAAGCTCTACTTTGATGCCGAGGCGGAGGACGGCTACCTGCGCGACCGGTGCGTGTTCCGCGAGTCGGTGGACATTCACGATACGGCATCGGTGCTGGTGCAGTACCGCAACGGCGCGCAGTTGAGCTACAGCATGACCGCGTACAGCCCGTACCAGGGATTCGCGATCGCTCTCACCGGCACGAACGGCCGGATGGAGGTGAAGTCGATCTCGCCGGCCACCCGTAGCGCAGACATGGGCGATCAGGATACGATCCGCATCATCACTGGTCAGCGGCGCGAGGACGTGGTGATGCGCAATGAGGATATGCCGGTCGAAACGGCCACCCACGGCGGGGGCGACGAGCGCATGCTGCGCGATCTGTTCGCGGACCGCAGCGGCGGCGATCCACTTCGTCAGCGTGCCGGCTCGCGCGAGGGCGCGTTCAGCGCGCTGATCGGCATCTGCGCCAACCGCGCGATCGCCGAGGGTCGAATGATCGACGTCCCCGAGCCAACGCCGGAGGCGCTGGCGGCGTTTCATGCGACGGCGCCGGACGAGGCGACGGTTTTGCGTTGAGGCACGGTGATTCAGCCGCGAGCGGCGAAAGTGACCGGAAGGACACCAGACACGACATGACCATCACGACCCGACGAGCAAAGCGCGCAACCTTGACCGACGTAGCCCGCGAGGCGGGTGTGTCGGTGAGCACGGCCTCGGCGGTGCTCGGTCGCAAGGCGCACTGTTATGCCGCGGCTTCGACGAAACAGCAGGTTTTTGATGCCGCGAAGCGCGTCGGGTATCGACCGAACCTGCTGGCGCGCGGTCTGCGCGGCGAGCAGACGAACATGATCGGGCTGGTGATGTATGGCCTGGACCGCGGGGCCGTGCCCAACGCCAAGCTTCAATCGATCGAGGACGCCGCATGGCATCACGGTTACCGCCTGTTGATCGGCACGCACAAGGATGAACGCGCCCGCCTGGAAGCATACATCGATGAGTTTCTCGATCGTGCCGTTGATGGGCTGATCTTCTGGCCCATGCTTCCGGAAGATGGTGATCTGGTTGAGCAAGCGCTCGCCGGCGGCACTGCCGTGGTGACGATGGAGGCATCGCGTTCTTTCCCCGCGCCCGATGTGGCGATCGATCGCGAGCGCGGCGCGCGGCTTCAGGTCGAGCACCTGCTCCAGATCGGTCGGCGCCGTCCGGCGTTTCTGTTGACCAGTCATCACGGGCATCTCGGCCAAGCGAAAGTGCGCGGACTCGAGGGCGCGCTGGCGGATCACGGACTTTCGTTGTCGCAATTTCCCGTGCTGGAGATGCCGCGGCCGCACGGCGTGGCGGCGGCCGGGGCGCAGTTGACCGAGCAGTTGCTGCGTGAGGGACACGATTTCGATTCGATCGTCACGCTTTCCGATGACGTGGCGCTGCCGGCGATCGCGACACTGCTGCGTCACGGCCGGCGCGTGCCGGAGGACGTGGCGGTGGTCGGGTTCGACGATGAGCATGCGCCGGAGGGCATGGTGGTGCCATTGACGACAATCAGCCAGCCGCGCGACATCGGGCCGATCATTTTCGAACAGCTCTTGAAGAATATCCGTGCTGAGAACCAGGACGAGACGGCACCGGCGCGCATCAGGCTCGCACCTTCGCTGATTATCCGTGAATCCACTGTTCCCGGGGCCGGCGTTGGTCGCTCGGCCAGCGACAACGAATAGGAAGCGAGGTCACCTCATGAAACGCACTCGAGGTTTCACGCTCGTCGAACTGCTTGTGGTCATTTCCATTATTGCGTTGCTGATCGCACTGCTGTTGCCGGCGCTGAGCAAGGCACGCGAAGCGGCCAAGAGCGCGGAGTGTCTCAGCAACTTCCGCCAACTCGGCATCATGACCGAACTGTACGCCACCGACTATGACAGTTGGATGATCCCGCTGGACGGCTATTGGCGGGGATCGGCATTCCCGCGGCGGTGGGAGGTGTTTCTGCTGAGTCACGCTGGCCAGAACCTGAACGTCGGCCACGAGTACACCTATCAGCCGCGGTGTCCCAGTGCCGACGCCATTCCCGATATCATTAAGAACGGCTACGGCTACATGATGAACCAGCAGTTGGGCTACAAGCCCGACGCCTCCGGGAACATCCACATCCGGCACGGTAGCCGACGAGCGATCAACGGCGAAGCCCGCCTTACAAGTCCTGCTGAAACGTTCCTGTACATGGATGCGCTGACCTGGAGCGTGCCGTACAACCGCGAGCCCTACGAGCTCTGGCTGAACACCGCGCCCCTGACATGGGTGGCCAGACGCCACAATAACCATCCCAATGTACTCTACTACGACGGTCACGCCGGCGTCGTTTCTGATCTGGACATGCTGACCGTGGGGATGCACTCGCAGTACCCGAGCATGCCCAACTATAACCAGAAGTTCGCCCGTTTCTGGGCGTATGAGTAAATGTTCCGTCGTGTCGCCGTCTGGAGCTGCGCGCATGATGTGCTCCCAATCCGCTTCCATGATCGTCCATCCGCACTCATCCCCGGATGCAGCGTTCGCCGACGCCGCGCCGGCCGGATTGCGCGTCGCATGCGTCACCGGCCACACGAAGCATCCGCACTCCAACATCTACATGGAATCGCCGGTGTTCACGCCGGACGGCGCGCGTTTCATTTTCCAGCGCATGCTGCCGGACCCGCCGACCATCTGTATGCAGAACCGTAGACGAACGTACTGGCTGTGCGACATCGACGATGGCTGCTCGCTGCGCCAACTGACCGACGAGCCCGAGGCGATCGCGCCGGCGGTGAGCCCGGACGGGCGGTTCATGTACTACTTCGTCAACAATCGCATGCCGCAGCGGCGCACGGGCGTCGAGCTGCGCCGCGTGGACTTGAATTCATTCGAGCGCGAAACGGTGATGCAGCTCGACGGGGCGCTGTGTGGATCGCCGTGCGACGCACCGCCGAGCCGCCTCTACTCCCTGGCGTCGATCCGCCGCGACGGCCGGGCTGTGTGCACCGGTGCGTTTCTCGGCGATGGCGTGCACACCGACACGGCCGAGTGGGGCGTGATCGTGTGTGACCTTGACGCCGGCCAAGCGCATGTGGCGCTGCGCGGGAGGAACTACATCAACCCTCATATTCAGTATTCGCGCAGCGATGACCCACGCCACATGCGCGACATCCTGGTGCAGGAAAACCTTGAGGTGATTTGTGCGCCCGATGGCGAGATCGCGCATATCGGCTCCGGCTGTCTGGTGCACGTGGTGCGCGACGACGGGGGCGACCACCGCATCCTGCCCTGCGGTGGTGATGCGGAGGAGGTGTGCCACGGGCACCAGGAATGGCGCGGCGCGCAGCCGACCGTGATTGTCGGCGTGGACCGGATCGAGCCCGACCAGCCACACATTCGGCCGCTGATCGAAGCCACGCCGATGCCTCACGATCCCGACGATCCCACCCCGCCGCGCTTGCGCATCGGCGCCGAGCGTTGCCGAACCGATATCACGCGCGACATGGATGCGCCCGCCTTTGGCCATACGACTTTCGATGCCAGCGGCACGCGTTTCGTCGGCGACTGGCGCGCGCCCGGCGCACCCGCCGACCAGACGCACATGTACATCGGCACGCTCAGCCGCGAACCTGATGCCGCCCTGCAGGTACGCTACCTGCTGCATCCACGCACCAGCTACGGGCGTGACCAGATCACCCATCCACATCCGTGCCTGTCGCCCGACGGTCGACGTTTGCTCTTTAATAGTGATATCACCGGCTTGCCGCAGGTCTGGCTGGCAGAGGTTCTGCCCGACGCGCCACAGGCAGACACGACTGGAGCTGCATGATGAACACGGAACTGTTCCGATCCCTGCCCGTGCTGGGCATGCTTGCCGCGCTCGTAACGTCGCCGCTTGCCGTCCCCTGGTGCGCGGCGCAAGACTCATCGCGCCTGCACGATGCGCTGGTGTACGGCTTCGAAGACCACATCAATCCCGAAGCGGGCACAATTGAGCTGTGGCTGCGCCCCGATACCGACGTGACACAGCCCGTTGAACAGTTCTACCACTTTTTCATCGTCCGCCTGGCGATCGGCGACAAGCAGTGGGGCAACGGCGGCTCACTGGGACTGGTGTGGCTGGCCGACCACGGTCTGCGCACGCTGGCGACGGTCGTGCAGGATGGCGAGTCGCAGTCGATTCGGCCCGCGCCTGGTGATCGCGATAGACGCCTCCAGTGGGAAAAGGGCACTTGGCACCACGTCGCGCTTTCCTGGCGCGGCATCCGCATGCGCCTCTACGCCGACGGCAAACTGATCGAAGAAACGATCATGTCCGAGCCCATGCCGCTCAAACCGCCTGGATTCATCGTGATCGGCTACAGCTACAGCCCGATCGCGGTGGACGAGTTGATCGTCTCGTCCATCGAGCGCGACGCCGAGCAGATCCGCCAGCGCTACGCAAGCGAACCGACCGAAGACGAGCACACACTGCTGCTGGACCCGATGGAAACGCTCGATCCGTTGCACGGCCGCGCCCGCGCGCTCAAAGAAACACACGTGAAGCTCATCCCCGGCAAGTTCGGCAACGCGATCCAGCTCTATCGCGACGAATAACACCACCCACACTCCCGTTGGAGCCGTCCCCATGCTCATGGATCGTTGTTCTGCTTTTACAGCACTGCTCGCCACCATCGCCTCCGCTCCGGCCCTGGCCGACGCCGGCCCGTTCGCGCCCGACAAGCAAACATTGCTGTTGGCGCACTTCGATGACAACGTGCACCACGCCGACTATGCCCAGGGCATGCACCAGTTCGCCGGCAACGGCGCGCGCCTCGTCGACGGCTATTTCGGCAAGGCGATCGACCTGCGCGCACGCGGCCTCACCGAAGATTTCATGAACCAGAGCGACGACTACACGCCGCGCTACGACGGTTGGGGGTTCCACGGCCGCGGCAACATCGAACCTGACCAGGGCACGTTCGAATGCTGGTTCAAGCCCGCCGACGCCAACAAACCCAAGATGCTCTGGAGCACCAACTTCCTCAACGCCGAGCTCGGCCGCAGCGTACCGCATCCCGACCGCGAGGGCATGTACATCGGTTTCGGCCTGACGCTGAACCACTATGGCATCCGCTACTTCTTCCCGACCCTCGCCGGCAACCTCTTTCAGGGCAATGTGAACTTCGCAAACATCGAAGGGTTCGGCCGCTATCTCGATCCTGACAACTGGCACCACTTCGCGCTGACATGGTCGCAGGGCGAGCTGGTCATGTACATCGACGGCCGGGTCGTGCTCGCACACGACATGACCGATCAGAAGGGTCTGGTGCTCATCGACAACCCGGTGCGCTACCTGAGCATGTCGGACTGCGTCGTGGATGAGTTGCGCATCTCGCGCGTGGTGCGATACACCGATGAATTCGAGCCGCGCTGGCGCGACGGCAAACGGCCGGATTATGCGTTTACCGGCAACCCCATGGTGCAGCGCTACGATCCGAAGCTGCTGCCGCCGCCCACCGCGCGCAAGGTCGCGCTGCCCGAGCGCATGGAGCCGGTCGATGTGACGCTTGGTCGGTTCGCCCTGCAATTCGACCGGCGCAGCGGCCAACTGATCGACTTCGAGGTGGACGGACGCCCTGGCCCTGCGTCGAGCAACGGCCTGATGCTGCACCGCGGCCTGGATCGCGCGCCACTCGCGCCACAGGCGATGGAGAATTTCCGTCAATACGACGGCCGCACACGCTTCACGCAGCACTTCGCGGATGACATCGTCGCCCTGCACGAACTGGCGCAGGTAAGCGGCACGCTGCGCTGGCGCGTGACGCTGATCAACGAGACAAACCGCCAAGCGTGGCTTGAACCGCTGCTCAGCCTGCCTGTGCCGTTGCCTGCCGTGGAAGAGATGTTCGACGGCACCGCGCCGCGCCGGAACATATCAGTGCCGCGACATCGCGACGTCTACGCGCACACCCTGCCGTTCATCGCGGCCGCCAACAGCGAACAGCACATCGGCGTCGGCATCGACCCGCACGTAAACCTTAGCGACATCGTCAACCAATGGATTCCCGTCGAC
>JBMCXL010000003.1:0-25921 GCA_048621015.1 Phycisphaeraceae bacterium | reverse complement strand
ACCTGGATCGCCTTGACGAAGTACGGCGTCGTCGCGTTCGGCGCGGGCGTCACGGTTTCCTTCAGGCGCAGCTCGTGTTCGTCCGGCTGCTCGGGATAGCGGCGGATGCTGACCTGCATATCCAGGCCGCCGAACGCCTGCACGCGCGGCGCGGCGGTGAGCTCGGCCAGGTCCACGGTCAGCTCGCCGACCTTGGAGGTGAAATGGATGCGCCCGCTGGCGGCTTCCTCCAGCCACAGGTCGATGCCGTCACAGTCGCCGGTGGTCTGACTGGTGAAGCGGACGGTATGCGCGTCCTGCTCGGTGATGCCGTGCGCGGGGCAGTCGAAGGCGACGGTTTCGGCGTGCGTGATGCGCACGGCTTCGGTCCTGATCGCGCCATCCCAATCCACGCGCCGGCCGCGCCCCCGGATGCGCGCCCCCTGCCACATCACGCGGATGCGCCGCGAGCGGTCGCCACGCTCGAACGCGGCCGGCTGGATGCGCTTGATGCATTGCCTGCCCTGGTAAAGCTCCAGCGCTTCCAGCGGCGCCGTGCCGCGCACCGACGCCGTGATGGGCACGTGGCCGCTCGCCTCGATACATGAACCCATCGACGCGCCGTCGACCTCGAAGTGCAGGTCGATGCGCGCGCCCGTCGTGCCGTAGCAGCGGCGCTGGCGCAGCGCGGCGAACACATCCTCGCGCGTCAGGCTCTCGGCCAGGACACATGTCAACCCGCCGGCAATCCCGAACTCGCCGGCGCCGGGCCCTTCCGCGCCGGGTCGGCCCTTGTGCCCGTCGCTGTTGCACATCACGCCCACGGTGTAGCCGTGATCGGACGCATCCCACAGCATCCACTCGAACACGCCCCAGCAGGAAACCACCTCCACCAGCGGCGCGACCTCGTCGTCCATGTACCGGCGCGTGTCCGCGTAGCGCCCGCCGACGTGCGAAGCGCCGATCACGCGCTCGAGCCCGACGGTGCGCAAGCGCTTGAACAGCTCCGGCGCGGGATGCGCCGGGGTCAGACTCGTGGCGAGCACGTCCGGCACCTGCCAGTGACTCGAACGAAAGATCGGCATGCCCTCCTGCAGGTAAAAGACATTGCGATCGCCGCCGGCCGGCGTGTTGGCCGACCATTCGTAACCGGGAAAGACGACGAACCGGCCGTCCTCGTGAAAGCGGCGCGTCGTGTCGTTGAGGCGCAGCCAGTCTTCGTCGGTCATCTGGAAGTCGTTGCCCTGGTGGCTGGCGAAATCGAGCCAGGCGCGGTCGCGGGCGAAGGTGAAGTATTCCTCCTCCGTGCCGGTGCCGACGGTGGCGTCGGTTTGCGCGTGCAGGTCGCCCCAGTATCTTTTCAACCGCGGCAGCTCGCTGCAGGCGGTGAGCGGGTTGCTGTGCGCGACCAGTTCGCCGCTGCGCGCCACGAGCCGACCGGTGCCGGCGCTGGTCACGGTAAGCGTGCTGCCTTCGAGGCACGCTTCGGCATCGCCCTGCCACTGGAGCGCGACGTCATTCGGCGGCGGCGTCGGGTTGTCCCACTCATCCTCGCCCTTGACGAAAACGCGCACCGCTTCGCCGACCGCGCACTGCGTCGGCACGAAGCACACCAGGCGCACCGGCTCGCCGGCGACGATCGGCACGGCCGGGCAGTCCGGCACCGCCCGCGCCAGGCACGCGTTGGTCGGATCGACGAACACCTGGAACACGTGCGCCGATTCCTGAAACGTCTGCGCCCGCGCGCCGGGGCCGCCGCCGCTGCGATCGCCGAGCGTGATCGTGACCGTGTCGCCGGGCGCGAGGCTGCCGTCGTAGACGTCGATCACCAGCGCTTTCATGTAGGGGCGGATGTGGCCCTTCGGCTCGAAATGCGGGCGCAGCTTCGCCTCGCCGGTGGTCGTGACGGTGCAGTAGCCGGACGCTTTCGAATCGTCGAACTGCGGTTTTTGCCAGTCGCTGGCGAAGCGGTGCGCGAGCTTGAGCGTGCCGCCCTCGTCGATGCCGTAGCTGCCGACGGTGTAGGTGATGCGCCACTGGCCGAAGCTGCCGGCGACGACGGGCGCGTGGGAGTCAAGCGTGACGTGGCCGAGGTGTTCGGCGGTGCAATCGGTGATTGGGGGGTCGTGCTTGCTCATGATTTGCTCATCCACATGCCGCGGACCACGGCGCTGCGAGATTCACTCGAATCCCGCCACACCGATCCTGCAGCGCAGGCTCTCGACGAAGAGCACCTCCCACGGCTCGATGTTCGCCAGGTTCACCTCCGGCCCGAGGCGCGCCAGCAGCGCCTTGATCAGGTCGAGCCGATCCGCCGCGCTCGGCCCCAGCCACGTGCCGGGCAACTCGAAGATCATCGCCTCGGCCGGTACGTCGCGCACCAGCGCATCGAGCAGGTCGCCGCGCAGGCCGCTCTCATCAAAAAACTCCGCCGCCTCGACAAAGACCTTCCACGCCCCGGCGTCGAGACAACCCTGAAGGTCCGCCACCAGCGCGGGCACGTCGGTGGTCGACACCTTGCTGCCCACCTCGCCCAGCACGTCGAGGCCGTAACGCTCGATTGCGCGCCGGATCGCGTCGCGCTTGAATTGCGCATCGAATGGCACGGTGTTGTCCGACACTTCGATCAGCTTGTAGCCGGCGTCGGCCGCCTCGGCAAGGTATGTATCGAGCTTGTCCAGGTGCACGGCATATTCCAGGTACTGCCCGCCGGGAAACGGGCGCACCTGCGCCTGCTCGTACGCCTCCAGCTTCTCGCGCAGCACATCCGTCGGCATCAGCGCGGACGTGCCGACCGCGATCTTCGCCAGGTCGAGATGCGCCCCGCCCACGCGCAGCAGGTCGCGCTGCTGCTGCGGGCCCATGCCCCAGTCGATCAGCATCGTGATGCCCTGCTCGCGCGGCTTGGCCGGGCGGTCGCGGTGCTCGATGGAAGGAAACGGTCTGGCGGCGGCGGTGGGGTTCGGCATGAGCTTTGTCGGAAACGATGTCGCGGATGCATGCACGTTGACGTCAGGGAGCCGCGCACCACGACTCCCGCGCCGCGAGCATAACATAACCGAATCCCGATGGCATTCGCCCGGGATGCCGCTTCGACCGTTTCACACGCTGATCGCTGTGCCGACGTGCGACCGACGTCGGCCGCGAGCTTCACGCTTGTGGCGCGGGCGTCCGATGCGGCGCGAACGTGGACGTGAGCCACCCCAGCCACTGCTCCATCCCCGCGCCCGACTTCGCCGAAACCTCCAGCACCGGCATGCCCGGCCGCACCGATTCGATGCTCCGCCGCGCCTGCGCGATGTCAAACCCCACAGCGCCGGCCAGGTCGAGCTTGGTGATCACCGCCACGTCCGCGGTGTTGAAGATCGTGGGATACTTCATCGGCTTGTCCTCGCCTTCGGTCACCGAAAAGAGCACCAGCCGCACATCCTCGCCGAGGTCGTAGCTCGACGGACAGACCAGGTTCCCCACGTTCTCGATGAACAGGTAATCCAGCTCGCGCAGGCGCCAGCCTTCCAGCGCGCGACGAATCATCTCCGCTTCCAGGTGACAGACCGTGCCCGTGGTGATCTGCCGGACGGGCGCGCCGCAGCGCTGCAGCCGGGCGGCGTCGTTCTCGGTCGCAAGATCGCCGACGAGCGCAGCGACCCGGTGCGCGGGATGCAGACGGCGCAGCGTCTGTTCGAGAAACGCCGTCTTGCCCGTGCCGGGGCTGGAGACGAGGCTGACGACCTTCACGCCCGCTGCGCCGAAGCGCTCGCGCAGCGCGCGTGCGGCGACGTCGTTCTCCTTGAGCGCTTTCTGTCGAACCTGCACCAGCCGGGGCGTATTGTTCATGGATGGATCTCCAGCGCGATGACTTCGAGCTCCTCGCCGCTGACAAGTCGGCCGGCGGGCGCACCGCACGCGGCGCAGCGCATCTGCTGAATCGAGCGCACGGGTTGGTCCACCTGGCAGGTGTCGCAGTGGGTCACCAGCGGTGTCTGCTCGATGACCAGCCGCGTGTTGTGGAGCGGTGTGCCCTCGCACGCGAGCTGGTAGGCCGAGCGCAGCGCCTCGGTGACGACACCGGAGAGGGGTCCCACCTTCAGGTGCACCGCCTCGACGCGCGGGCCGCCGCGCCGCTGCGCCTCGTCGCTGACGAGGTCCACGATGCTCAGCGCGATCGACAGCTCGTGCACCCGGCCCTCCCGCGCGTCACATGCGCTCGATCTTGATGTACCGCCGCAGATCGGCGCCGAACAGCTTGTTGGCGAGCAGCAACAGCGCCAGCGCGATCGCGCTGCCGCCGAGCATGTATCGGGATCGTGCGGTCATGGCGCTTTCTCCTTGTTACCGGCGTTTGCCGGCGCGTTGATGGTGGCGCTGCGCATGGCGAAACGCGATGGCGAAACCGATGCACGCGACAACGGCCGCGACGGCGGCGGCGGCGTGCCCTGGCTCGGCGAGATAGTGGATCAGCGTGCGCTGGTCGGTCGCGCCGTGGCCGGCGTGCGCCAGGGTCGTCAGCAGTGTGGCGGCAAGGCAAGTGATCATGTGCGACACCTCTGTCTGGATAAAGGATCGATCTCAACGAGCATCGACTCGGTGAGCGCGACGGCCTCGTCCACGGCCGCACGCATCTCGGGGCTCAACTGCATCGGCATGTCCTGCGCCGAATCCGGCGGCCGCGGCTCGCAGCCGATCAGCAGCACGCGCCGGACCGGCGCGCCCATCGCCGCGGCGAAGCGCAGCACCCTGGCCGGGTCCATGTTGTGGGTCTCGATCAGCAGGTCCTCGGGTTGTGGATCGTCGATCGGCTCGGGCTCGGGTTCGAGGACGTAGAGCGTGCCGGGCGCGCCGCCGCGCGCGACGGCGTCGATCAGGATGACCGTCTCGTAGCCATCGAGCAGCGCAAAGCCCAGGTCGAGTCCGCGAATGCCGAAGTCGACTACGCGCGCTTCGACGGGCAGCGTGCGGCGCGCGAGGCGCTGGACCACCTCGACGCCGAACGCGTCGTCGCCGAGGAAGATGTTGCCGATGCCGGCGATCAGGATGCGCGGCTCGTCCATGGCGTGCTCCTACGTCGCGCTGCGAGCGCTCGAGTCGATCAGCTCCACCTCATCCGGGCGAAAGAAAAACCGGTGTGCCGGCTTGCCCTGCGCGCCGAAGTCCCGGCCGGGGTCGTCGTCGACCGTCACAGCCAGGTGCGTGTGCCCCTCGTAATCCTCCTCCACGGCAACGACCGTCGCGCTGCGCCCGGCGAGCGCGAGATCGAACGCATCGGCGCGCCGCTTCGGCTGGAGACGCACGCGATCGCCGATGACGATGCGCCTTGACTGGTTTGCGGTCGCCGGGCGCAGATCGCGGCGCGTGCCGTGCAGCGCCATCAACTCGTTGCGGGCCAGCGACTCGGTGCGTTCGAGCAACGCGCGCGCCCGCTCATCGACGGCGGCCATCTCGCGCTTCTCCTGCTCCGTGAGCGTGAGAATGCGCAGATTCAGCAGCTCGTCGATCTCCGTGGCGTCGAACAGATCGCCCGGGCTTTCCGGCGCGATCCGGGGATGGTCGTAGAGAATGATCGGCGAGGCGAGCATCGTGTGCGCCTCGCCCTCGGCGCCAACCAGCACCGGCCAGCAACCGACGTTGCGGCACGCATCCGCCGCGGGGCGCGCGTCTGCGGGCGGGTCCATGAGCGAGATGAACGCGCCGTCGCGCTGCGGCAGCTCCAGGATGACGTGCGTCGACACGAGCGCGCGCAGCATCGCCTCATCGCGACTTGCATCGTCGGGCGGCTGCCAGGGCGTGCGGTTGGACACGACGACGGTCGCGCGGAACAGTTGTTCGCCCACCGGCTCGGCGTGGACCTCGACCCGGCCCGCGATGCGCTGGCGCTCGCGCACGAGCATGCCGACCGTCTCGCCAGACGCGCTGCGCACCGGCTCGCGGTGATGATGGGCGGGCAGCGTGAAATCGTGCTGCCGGGGACCGTCGGCCAGCTCGCGCAACGCCGTGGCGTCGACAGTGATCGTCTGCTCCACCGCCTCCTGCCACGTTGGATACCGCACGCCGTCGACCTCGAGCGCTTCCACGGGTTGATGATCGAGCGCTGCACTGTCGGTCGGCGTGGCCGCCGTGCGCGGCTGCACCTGGAGGCAGCGCACCTTCACCGCGAGCTGAACCTGCGACGAGCCGCGCACCAGCACCTGCGTTTGCATCAACCATGCCTCGGCGCCGTCCCGTGCCTCGCAATACGCGCGCGGACAGAGCCCGCCGAACGTCCAGCGCTGCTGATTCTTCACCGACGGACGATAGGGATAGAGGATGTATCCCTCGTACAGCACGGCCCGCGCGACCTGATCCACCATCGTTTCGTTCATGGCGTCACCCGTTCGTCGGCGCCTTCCAGGAGGCGGTGCAGCGCCTCCTCCCACGTCGGCAGGCCGCACTGGCTGCGGTATTGGCGCAGCCGATCATGAATGTCCTTGCGCAGACAGATCCAGGCGCAGTCGGGATAGTAGCGCTGCATCAGGTCTTTCCAGGCGCGCACGGGCAGGCGAAACTGTGCCTGCTTTTCCCACGACACCTGCTCGACCTGCAATGCACCGTCCTGGCCCTGGTAGAAGATCGTGCCGCTGAACAGGAGGCACAGCGGCACGTCGCCGGTTTCGAGGCTGTCGAAGTAGCGCGTCGCAGCGATGTTGAAGTCGTACGTGCACGGGATGGGCAGGTCGACCGTCGTGCCGCCGATGAAGGCGGGCACCATGACGCTGGTCTGGGTCCACAGCATGGCGCTGAGGCTGCGGCCCCACTGATCGGGCTCGCCGAACAGATCGAACAGCCGGCTCTGCTCCGGCGCGCTGTAGGACCGGCGCGCCGTTTCGATGCGCACCTGGCACTGGAGCGGGACGGTGTGGATGCGCTGCTGCGCCTCGGCGTTCTCGATGCGCAGCTTCAGCGCGAGTGTCGGCGTCACCGCGTGGCGCACGGGTTCGGCGCTTTGCACCTGGAAGCTCAGATCAGGCATGCGACGGCTCCCGCGCCGGCCGGGCGCGCTGGTCGAGGTCGGTGAAGAAGCGTTCGACGTGCTGCCACAGTTCGTCACCCCCGGAGAGGCCGCGCCAGTGGGTGCGGATGAGGCCGACCAGCTCGTAGCACTTGTCGATCGGGGCGACGTGGTAGCGGTGGGTTCGGCTGACGCGGTTGACCAGCAGCGCTTCGACATCCGGGCGCAGCGCGTTCAGCGTGGGATGGTTGCGTGCGAGCGTGTGCCACGCATCGCGTTCGAGCAGCGTTTCGGTCGGGCCGGCGGGACTGGGATAGATCGCGACGACGCGTTCGGCGGGCGTGCTGTGGAAAAAAAACGCCAGGCCGATGGGGATGCCAAGCGCAGTCCATTGCACGTCGCTGAGACTGAACCCGGGCACGGACCGGGCGTCGCGCGGCACGCGTCGGTAGCGCGTGCGTGTTTCGTTGTCGAACAGGACGGCGCACGCATCGCAGGCGCAGAGGATGCGGCGCGTCGTCGGCTCGACCAGGTGCGCGTGGGCGGTGGCAAGCGGTTCGCTGCACAGTTCGCATCGCTCGACCGTCGGGCGCGGGCGCAGGAAGCGGCGCAGGGCTGGCCAGGTGGATTGCGCGGTTGTGGTGGGTGGTGGGGGCATGGTCGTTTTCGTGGTGCGGTTCTGCGGAAAAGGGTTTCACATTGCAGGGGCAACCCCGCGGAAGGCTCGCGGACTCGCCATCCGCGGGCTTTGCAGGGAGACAGTGGCGAAGCCGCGCACGGGGGGTGGTCAGGCCGGTGGTATGTGCGGCATGCGCGGGTCGATTGGTTCCATGCCGGGCGCGTTGACGCTGGTCGAGTCGCGCGCGGTGCGCACGATGTGTGGATGGTCGCGGCCCGGTTCGCGCCCCACCCGGCGGACCCACTCTTCGCCGCGCGCCGTGCCGGGCGTGTGCGCGGGCAGGTGGCTTCGGGAGGTGTGCCGGGGCGGCGCGGGGGGATGGGCGGGCGTGGGGCGCGGGATGTCGGGACTGATCATGATGCTGGCTCCCTGTGCGGTTCTACGATTGGCGCGGCGCGTCCGCCGGCAGGCCGAGTTGCACGAAACCGGACGCGGCGGAGGTTGGCGATTCGCCTTCGGCCTCGATCGCGGTGATCTCCGGCGCCGCTTCGTGGATGGCCTGTTCGATGGTCGAGCGGAGCGTGGCGCTGGACGAAGGGCAGCCGTTGCAGCTTCCTTGCAGTCGAAGGCGCACGATGCCTTCGCGGATCTCCAGCAGCGTCACTTCGCCGCCGTGCGACTGGAGATAGGGGCGCACGCTGTCGAGCGCTTCGCTGACGCGCGTTTCGGTGTCCTGCGGGTGGCGGTCGTGCAGCTTGAGCAGGCTGTCGAGCAGCTCATCCCGGAGGCACGCATCGCGGATGGCCCGTCCGGGCTCGCCGGCATCGGCCAGCAGCGCAAGCAGCTTCGTCAGCCCCGCGCCGTGCAGGTCGAGCAGCGCGCGCACCAGCTCCTGTGCGGCGGCGTGCACCTCCGGGGTTGCGGACGCCTCGATCTGCTGAACCAGCGCCTCGATGCGCTCGGCCTGTTGCTGAAACGCCCGGGATGCGTCGTCGCTGCTCATGCCTGGCTCCATCGGCGGCGCGGTCACGTCGTTTGCTTGCCCTGGGCGCCGAACATCGGCGTGTGCCGGACCTCGCGCAGCTTTGCCTTGCCCTTGTACATGTGCACGCCGCACGGCAGGCAGGGATCGAAGCTGCGCACCGCGCGCATGATGTCGATGCCCTTGAAGTCCTCGGGGCCGTTCTCCTCGAAGATGGGCGTGTTCTGCACCGCGTCTTCATAGGGACCGGCCGTGCCGTAGATGTCGCGCGGGCTGGCGTTCCAGGGTGTGGGCGGATAGGGATGGTAATTGGCGATCTTGCCATCGCGGATGACCATGTGGTGGGAGAGCACGCCGCGCACGGCTTCGTGGAAGCCGCAGCCGATCGCTTCGTCGGGCACCTTGAAATCGGTCCACGTGCGCGTGCGGCCGGCGTGGACGTCGGCCATCGCCTGCTCGATGAAGTGCAGCGCCATGGCGGCGGAGTAAGCCTGGAAATAGGTGCGGGCGCGGTTGCGCTCGATGGCGTTGGACCACTTGGGGATGTGCCACTCGAACTCCATCTCGCCCATGGTGGCGGTCTTGGGCATGTAGATCTTGACGCTGTGGCCGGTGGCCTTGACGTAGCCGACGTCGACGATGTTGTTCAGTGCCGTGGACCAGAGCCGGGCGATCGGCCCGCCGCCGGTGTCCAGCGCCAGGTGGTCGCCGGTGCGCTTGTCGTACCAGCGCGGCGACATGACCCAACTGTACTTGTCGTCGAAGTTGCGCTTCTGCGGTCGGGGCGTGGTGGTCTGGTTCCATGGGTGGCGCCTGTCCACGGGATTGCCCAGCGGGTCGCGCTCGACGAACATGGGCCCGTCCTGCTCCCAGTCGTCGTAATAGGAGCTGCCCAGCAGGATGCGCATGCCGAGGTTGATGTCGACCAGGTTGTTGGTGACCAGCTCGCCGTCGACGATGACGCCCGGGGTGACGTACATCGCCTTGCCCCAGTCGTTCATGTGCTCGTAACGGAAGTCGCAGACGTCCGGCTCGGGATTGTTCCACGAGCCCCAGCACCCGAGCAGCACGCGCCGCTGGCCGACCTTTTCATAGCCCGGCAGCGCCTCGTAGAAAAAGTCGAACAGGTCGTCGTGCAACGGCACGGCCTGCTTGGTGTGTTCGAGGTAAGTGGTGAGGCGCGTCAGGTAGTCGGTGAACACCTGGATCGTCGGCACGGTGCCCACCCCGCCGGGATAGAGCGTGGAGGGGTGGACGTGTCGGCCCTCCATCAGGCAGAACATCTCGCGCGTGAGCCGGCTCATCTCCAGCGTCTTGCGATAGTAGTCGCCGGTGAATGGATTGAGCGCGCGCATGATGTCGGCGATCGTGCGGTAGCCGTGGATGTCGGCGTTGGGCGCGGGCGTGTTCTCCGCCTTTTCGAGCACACCGGGGTTGGTCTGCCGGACCATCTGCTCGCAGTAGTCGACGCCGACGAGGTTGTCCTGGTAGATGTTGTGGTCGAACATGTACTCGGCCGCCTCGCCGAGGTTAATGATCGTCTCGCCCAGCGGCGGCGTCTTGATGCCGAAGGCCATGTTGCCGGCGTAGATGGCGCAGGTGGTGTGGTTGTCGCCGCAGATGCCGCAGATGCGGCTGGTGATGAACGGCGCATCGCGCGGGTCTTTGCCCTGCATGAAGATGCTGTATCCGCGGAAGATCGACGAGGTGCTGTAACACTCGGCGACCTCCCGGTTGTCGAAGTCGATCTTCGTGTAGATGCCGAGGCTGCCCACGATCCGGGTGATCGGGTCCCAGGACATGTCCACGAGGTTGGCCTTTTCGGTTCGCTGCGCTTGTGCCGGCTTGCCTGCGATGCTCATAGCGATATCCCCTGGAAGCCCCGAACGTGAACCGGGGTGGCGCTGGATGTCTTCATCCGTAGTTTGTCGGTCGGTATCCCGTGGTCAGTTCCGGGCGCGCATGGCGCCACTTCGGCTCCTTGTTGGCGGTGCGGTTCGTGAAGCCGCGCAGCGTGCGGATGAGCCGGCCGTAAGGCGCGATCGAGCGCGTGGATACGCTCGAACCGGGCGGCTCGTCCATGAACGGCATGAACTTGTCGGGAAAGCCGGGCATCGTGCAGGCGATGCAGATGCCGCCGACGTTGGGGCAGCCGCCGATGCCGTCCATCCACCCGCGCTTGGTCACGTTGCAGTTGACCACCGGCCCCCAGCAGCCGACCTTGACCAGGCACTTCGGCGAGCCGTACTCGTACGCGAAGTCCGCCTGCTCGTAATAGCCGGCGCGGTCGCAGCCTTCGTGCACGGTCTTGCTGAACAGCCACGTCGGCCGAAGCTGCTCGTCCAGCGGGATCATCGGCGCGCGCCCCGCGGCGTGGTAGAGCAGATAAAGCAGCGTCTCCATCATGTTGTCCGGCTGCACGGGACAGCCCGGCACGTTCACGATCGGCAAACCGCCCGCCGACCGAAAGTCCCAGCCGAGATAGTCGGCCAGCCCCATGCAGCCGGTAGGATTGCCCGCCATGGCGTGAATGCCGCCGTAGGTCGCGCACGTGCCCGCGGCGACGACGCCCCAGGCTTTCGGCGCCAGACGATCGATCCACTGGCATAGCGTGATCGGCTCGCCCGTTTCCGGATCGTTGCCCATCGCCGCCCAGTAGCCTTCCTGCTTGATCTTCTCGTTGGGGATCGAGCCTTCCACCACGAGAAGAAACGGCGCATCGAGCTTGTCCTCAGCCGCGTCGAACCACGGTTTGAGATAATCCATGCCGCCGCCTTCGAACGCGAGCACGCGGTTGTGCAGGCGCACCTTGGGCAGGCCGGGAATCGCGCCCATGACCACGTCCTCGATGCTCGGCCGGCGCGCGTTGGTGGTGGAGACGGTGTCGCCGTCGCAGCTCAGGCCGTCGGGCGTCCAGAGGATGTGCACCTCCTCCACCTCGGGGCGTTTCTGAACCCGGTCCTGCGGCGCGACGGAAGGCAGTTCTGCCATGGCCAGGGCTCCTTTCTCCTCGCGAGGTCGTGCAGCACGTCGCGTGCCAAGCCGGCTTTAGCGCATGACGGGCCGGTGACGTGGCTTCGCTGCGGCGGCCGGGCTCATCCCGTTGCAAACTTTGGAGCTTTTCCAATCGCGGGCACGCTTTGCATCGCTCGCCTTTCAATCTTTCAACAGATGCGCGGCAACTGCTCGCCAGTGATGGGCATCACCACGCGCTCGCCGCCGACCAGCGAGCGCAGCACGACCCTGCCGGGGTGGTCCTCGACGATCTCTCCGATGATCGCGGCGTCCCGTCCCAGAGGATGCGCGCGCATGACTTCAAGCAGCCGATCGGCGTCCTCGGGCGGTGCGACGGCGATGAGCTTGCCCTCGTTGGCCACATCGAGCGGATCGAGGCCGAGCATCTCGCTGGCGCCGCGCACCTCGTCGCGCAGCGGCAGGCTCGACTCGGCGAGCTTGACCCCCACGCGCGACGCATCGGCCAGTTCGTTGAGCGCCGCCGACACGCCGCCGCGCGTCGGGTCGCGCATGCAGCGGATCGATGGACAGGCGCCCAGCATCGTGCGGGTCAGATCGTTCAGCGCCGCGGTGTCGCTTTGCAGCGGCGTCTCGAACTCGATGCCCTCACGCACGGACATGATGGCGATGCCGTGATCGCCGATGGTGCCCGAGACCAGCACGCGATCACCGGGCCGGGCGTTGCCGATGGAAAGCCGGGTTTCGCGCGGCACAATGCCGATGCCGGTGGTGGTGATGTAGAGTTGATCGCCCTTGCCGCGATCGACGACCTTGGTGTCGCCGGTGACCAGTTGCACGCCCGCCTCGGCGCACGCGGCGCGCATCGAGGCGACGACGCGCCGCAGATCGTTCATCGCCAGCCCCTCTTCGAGCACGAACGCCGCGGCGAGGAAGCGCGGCTCGGCGCCGCCCACGGCCAAATCGTTCACCGTGCCATGCACCGCGAGTTTGCCGATGTCGCCGCCGGGAAAGAAGATCGGCTGCACGACGAACGCATCGGTGGTCACGGCGATGCGAGAGCTGCCGTCAGCATCGCCGTTCAGCGACACACTCGCCTGGTCTTCCAGCGCTGCGAGTGTTTCGTTGTCGAACGCCGGCATGAAGATGCGCTCGATCAGCTCGGCGGTCAGCACGCCGCCGCTGCCGTGGCCGAGCAGCACGTGGTCGTACTCGCTCTGCGGCAGGGGACAGGTGTTGAAGCCGTCAGGATTGATGCTGGGCGTGGGACTGGTCATGTCAGAACACATCCTCCTCGCCGCGGATGACGTGGATCACGTCCCAGATCAGGTGCAGCAGCGTTTCGTGCGTTTCCTGGATGCGCGGGATGCTGAAGCTGGGCACGACGAAGCAGTGGTCGCAGACGTCGGGCATGCGTCCGCCGTCCTTGCCCGCCAGACCGACGGTGAGCATGTTCATCTCGCACGCCGCGCGCAGCGCGCGGTTGACGTTGGCCGACTTGCCGCTGGTGGAAAAGCCCATGGCGATGTCACCGGCGCGGCCGATCACGTGAAGCTGCTCCACGAAAGCCATCGAGAAGTCTTCGTCGTTGCCGATGGCGGTGAGCGTGGCGATGTCGCCGGTCAGGCAGATCGCGGGCAATGCGCTGCGCTTCTGGATGATCGGATGCATGCACTCCACCGCCATGTGCGCTGCATCCGTGCAACTGCCGCCGTTGCCCATCACCAGCAGTCGGCCGCCCTGCTCGAACGCGCTCGCCATGGCACAGCAGCAGGCGACGATGCGGTCCGCCTGCTCGTTGAAGAACTGCTCCTTGAGCGCGGCGACCTCGCGCGCCTGGCGCAGAATCCCCGCGCGCAGCGCATCCTCGCCGACCTGCATTGTGCTGGACGCATCACTCATGATGATCCTCCCGAAAGATCTCCCACCACCGGCAGCGGCCGTGTGGAGCCGGCTGATTCATCGTCCACGCGCGCACCGGATCGGCTGGCCTGCAGGTGCCGGCCGTAGGCGTGGTAGGCGGCGCAGGCGCCCTCCGCCGACACCATCGTGGCGCCCAGCGGCGTGCGCGGCGTGCACTCCTTGCCGAACGCCGGACATTCGTGCGGCTTCTTCAGGCCTTTGAGCACCTGGCCGCTGATGCACACGCTCGATTCGCGCGTCTCGATCTCGTCGACCTCGAACAGGCGCTCGGCATCGTGCGCGCGGAACTCGTAGCGCAGCCGGTATCCGCTCTTGGGAATGATCCCCACGCCGCGCCACTTGCGGTCGGTCACCTCGAACACCTCGTCGATCAACTCGCGCGACGAGCGGTTGCCTTCATAGCGCACCGCGCGGGCGTACTGGTTCTCCAGCTCCGCCCGGCCGGCCTCGAGCTGGCGCACCGTCAGGAACACGCCTTCGAGCATGTCGATCGGCTCGAAACCGGTGATGACGATCGGCACGCGATAGTTGCGCACGATCGGCTCGTACTCGCGGCAGCCCATCACCGTGCACACGTGCCCCGGCCCGAGAAATCCCTGCACGCGATTGCCCGGCGCCTGGAGGATCGACGTGATCGCCGGCGGCACCAGCACGTGCGAGACCAGCACGCTGAAGTTGTCCAGCCCGCGCTTGTGCGCCAGGTGCACCGCCATCGCGTTGGCCGGCGCCGTCGTCTCGAAACCGATCGCGAAGAACACCACTTTGCGATCCGGATTCGCCGCGGCGATGTTCACCGCGTCCAGCGGCGAATACACGATGCGCACGTCGCTGCCCGCGCTCTTGAGCTGAAGCAGGTCGCCGCGCGACCCCGGCACGCGCAGCATGTCGCCGAACGAGCAGAAGATCACCTCCGGCCGCGCGGCGATCGCGTGCGCCCGGTCGATCATCTCCAGCGACGTCACGCACACCGGACAGCCCGGCCCGTGCACCAGCTCGATGCCGTCCGGCAGGATCGCGTCGATGCCGTACTTGACGATCGTGTGCGTCTGACCGCCGCACACCTCCATGATCGTCCACGGCCGCGTCACCGTGCGCCGGATCGCCTCCGCGAGCTTGCGCGCCGCCGCGGTGTCGCGGTATTCGTCAAGATACTTCATCATTCGACCTTTCCAGGTTCGGCTCCTCCAGCTCGTCCAACTGATCCATCTCCTTCAGAAACTCGAACACGCGCGCCGCCTCGTCCTCGTCGATCTTCGCCAGCGCAAAGCCCACGTGCACGATCACGTACTGGCCGACCTCGACCTCTGGCACGTGGTCCAGGCACGCGTGCTTCATCACGCCGCCGAAGTCCACCTTGCCCATCAGCACGCCGTGCTCGTGATACGTCTCGACGACCTTCCCGGGAATGCCCAGACACATGCTCGCGCTCTCCTTTTCCTCGCCCCGCCCAATCCTTCACACCGAAGGCTGCGCATAGTGATGCGCCGCATCGGCCGCCTCCGACGCCATGCGCGCGGCGCCGACGACGAGCTGTCCCAGGCTGAGCCCCCCGTCGTTCGGCGGCACCTTCTGATGCCGGTAAACGCGAAAACCCTGTTCAGCGAGCCGCTCGCACAAGGCGCACGTCAACAGCGCGCTTTGAAACACACCGCCGCTGAGCGCCACCGTGTTGAGCCCGCTCGATTGGCGAAGCCGATCACAGACCGCAACGACCATCTCGATGACGCTGCTGTGAAACCGCCGCGCGATGGCTGCCGCGCTCTCGCCGGCGCGCACGTCGCGCGCCACCGCGCGGATCAGCGGCCGCGTGTCAATCGCCACCACCGTGCCAGGCGAATCGGCGCCCGCCGTCTCCACCAGCTCGAACGGATATGCCCAGCTCGGCGCCGTCCGCATGGCGAGCCATTCCAGTTCGATCGCCGCCTGTCCTTCATGACTCACGCGGTCGCGCACGCCGGCCAGCGACGCCACCGCATCGAACAACCGCCCCATGCTGGAAGTCCGCGGCGTGTTGAAGTCCCGCGCCAGCATGCGCTCGACCGTGCGCAGCTTTTCCGCCGGCACGCGCCGCGCAAGCACGTCGCAGCCAACGACCGCGTCCACCAGGTGAGCCACCGCCATACGCCACGGCTCGCGGATCGCCTGCTCGCCGCCCGGCATTCCGACGTAGCGCAGATGCGCCGCGCGATGGAACCCATGGCAGTCACCGATCAGAAACTCCCCGCCCCACACCGTGCCGTCGCTGCCGTAACCGGTGCCGTCGAACACCACGCCGATCGCCGGCTCGTTCGCGCCGTGCTCGGCCAGGCAAGCGGCGAGGTGCGCGTGATGATGCTGGATCGGCAGCGGATTCAGCCCGTGCTCCTCGACCGAGCGTCGCGCGTAGCGGGTGGAGGCATAACCCGGATGCAGGTCGTGCGCGATCCACTGCGGTCGAATGCCGAACAGCGCCTGGTAGCGCGCGATGTCGCGCTCGAACGCGCGCAGCGCTTCGTGATGCTCCAGGTCGCCGATGTGATGGCTCAGAAAGGCGTGGTGCTCGCGCCCGAGCGCGAAGGTCACCTTCGACTGCCCCCCCACCGCCAGGCCGGGCACCGGACACTCCATCGGCAGCGCAATCGGCTGCGGCGCATACCCGCGCGACCGCCGCACCGGCAGCTCGCGCCCCGCCACGATGCGCGTCACCGAGTCATCGCAGCGCGAATGGATCGGCCGATCGTGAACCAGCAGCACGTCGGCGATGTCGCCCAGGCGCTCGATCGCCTCCTCGTCGCGATACACGATCGGCTCATCGCAGCGATTGCCGCTGGTCATCACCATCGGCCCATCAACCGCGCGCATCAGCAGATGATGCAACGGCGTGTACGGCAGCATCACCCCAAGCCAGGGATTCCCCGGCGCCACGCGCTCGGCCAGGTCGGCCCCGTCCTGCCGACGAAGCAGCACGATCGGCCGGCGCGGTGAGGTCAGCAACGCCCGCTCATCATCGGACACCTCGCACAACCGTTGCGCGGCGTCCATGTCGCGCACCATCAGCGCAAACGGCTTTTCGTCACGATACTTGCGCCGTCGCAACTCACCGACGGCCGTTCCCGACCGCGCATCGCACGCCAGGTGGTATCCCCCCAGCCCTTTGAGCGCGCCGATCCCACCGCGGCGCAGCGTGTCGACGAAGTGCGCAAGCGGGTCTACTGTCTCGATGCGCCGCCCTTCGCGCGTCACGAGCTGGAGTTGTGGGCCGCAAGCCGGGCACGCGGTCGGCTGCGCGTGGAACCGCCGATCCGCCGGATTCTCGTACTCGGCGCGACACGCATCGCACATCACAAAGTCCGCCATCGTCGTGCGCTCGCGGTCGTAGGGCATCGCGGTCATGATCGTCAGCCGCGGCCCGCAGTTGGTGCAGTTCAGGAACGGATAGCGGTATCGGCGGTCGACGGGGTCTTCCAGCTCGGCAAGGCACTGGTCGCAGGTGGCCGTGTCGGGCGCGACGAACGCGGTCGCGGGCGCGACGAACGCGGTCGCGGACGCATCGCACACGCTGCGCTCGATGTGGAAGCCGCGCTCGCCTTGCGCGGGCCGGGCGTGCCAGTCGATCTGGTCGATCTGCGCAAGCGCGGGGTGATGGGTCGCCAGTTCGCTTAGGAAGCGATCCAGCGCCGCGGTCTCGCCCTCCACTTCGACCCACAGCCCCCACGACTCGTTGCGCGTGAAGCCGGCAAGATTCAGGCGCGACGCCAGGCCATAGACGAAGGGACGAAACCCCACGCCCTGGACGATGCCTCGAATGGATATGACGCGACGTTCCATCTCCCCTCCGGGACGCCACCGCGATGCCGAGGATGCGTCCCCCGCTCAACATCGCCGGCGCACGAGCCGGGCGCATCCACGCGCCGGCTCCACGAGATGAAACGAAGCAACTGCCGTTCCGGGCGAGCATCTTCCGCATCAGGATCATCCCAACCGCGGATCGTGAAATGACGGAACAACGCATCGTGCCAACCCCTGCCCCGCGAAGCTCACCGTCGACACGTTCGCGCAGGCGTTGCGACATCCCCACCCCTCGGGAGAGAGGATCGAGCGGATGAAGCAACATTCACGTGCAACGGATCAACGAAGAGTAGTGGGACCCGACATGCACCATCCACGTATCCCACGATAGCGTTCTCAATCCAAGCATAGCGTACACAAGCGTCATCAACCCCCCTCCCTTGAGGGAGGGGCAGGGGGAGGGTGAGGTGCACGATCACATTGTCACCACCGTCACGCGTTTCAGCGCTCACGGTTGGCGGGCGTTTCACCCTCCCCTGGCCCCTCCCTCAAGGGAGGGGGATTGAGAGCGCAGCTGCTACACCCGGATTGGGTGTGCGCTACCCAACCAAGTGGATGAGGCGAACGTGCGAACAACCTTCGCGAGTCGCCGGGACTTCAGCCCGGTCCCGCATCGGCAGGCGCTTCGTCGGGTCGCTCAATCGGACGGCCCGGCGAGTTCCACGCGCGGCAACGTCCAGATGTTGTGAAATGAGCCGAGCATCTGCGCGTGCGAGTGGAACCGCAGCGGCCCGTCCGCGCCCTCGCGCTCCGCCCGCGCCGCCAGCAGCCACATCCGCCGGCCGGCGTACGGCCCCTCGTCAAACCCCGGCAACTGGTCGAAAGGCACGGCGATCTCGACCGTGTAGCCCGCCGGCCGCGCCTGCCCCTCCCCGCTGTCGCCGTCGTGCACCCGCGCCGCATGGCGCAGTCTCTTGATGTTCGCCGCCTTCACGCAATACGAATGGCGCTGCTGCTGATACTTGCTGCACAACTGGTCCAGCACCGCGCCGCTCGGACTGACGTTCAACTCCCAGTACACGCCGAAGCGCCGATCCGGCATCAGGAACAGCTCCACGCAATCCTGCGTGTACACGTTCGCATCACGCGGCATCGGCGGCGCAACGATCGCGTCATCCGGCACGTCGAACGCCGCGTAAAGGTATTGCTCGTCCCACAGCAGCCGCGCCTCGGCGTAGGGCGGCTCGACCGCCTGATCGGCCTGCACCGCGTAGCGCAGCTCGAGCGGCGCGGCATCCTGCCAGGCGCTTTCATCGATGCTGCCGTCAATGGTGATCTCGCCGCGGCGCGCGGCGATGCGATGGACCGGCGCCGGTTGCCAGGCGGGCGCCGCTTCCAGAGCGCGCACCATGCCGCGCACGGCCGCCCGGGCACGGTCGCGCTCCGTATCCGTCGCCGGCGTTTCACCACGAAGCCAGGCGAGGTGCTGCTGCACCTGTTCCGACTGGAGATTGTTGAACAGCTCGCGCGCCTGGGGCAGGCCCTGTGCCGCGTCGCGCGCCTGCGCCAGGCGCTGCAGCACCGCGCGGTCCTCGGCGGTGGGCGGCACGGTGGCGCGCCGTTCAACCGAAGTCGCGCAACTCGCCAGGCAGATCGCGATTGGAAGCAGCAGGAACAACAGCGTGTAATGATGCACTGGCGAACGTCCCTTCGAGCAGTGAAAGGTGGAAGAAAAGAAGCAACGTCGCGCGCCCGCTGCGCGCCGCGGCTGAGGGCGCGTGGATGCTACCGCCCCGCCCATCCCGTTGTCGATTCGCGCAGGATCAGCTCGGGCTTGACCATGATGCGTTTCGGCACGGTCTTGCCCTGCACCAGTTGCCGCATCGCGTGAACCGCCTGCCGGGCCATGATGGCGGGCCGCTGCTCGACGGTGGTGAGCGGCGGCTCGATCAGGTCGACCGGATCGGGGATCGGCGCCGGCGTACCGCGCACGTTGCCGAAGCCGGCGACGGCCAGGTCCCGACCGATCCGCAATCCCCGCCTTGCCGCGTAGCGATAAGCGCTCAGCGCGAGATTGTCATTGAAGCAGAAGATGGCGGTGACGTCCGCGCCTGCGCCACTTTCAAGGTAGTCCGCCAGCAGCGTCTCGAGCTCCGACATCGCCGGCAGTCGCTTGGGTGAATGCACGATGCGCGGGCGCAAGCCGGCGCGATGCATGGCGTCGATGTAGCCTTCCTCGCGTCGGCGGTCGGCATGGGGACTGTCCAGGGCGCTGCCGAGGTGGAGGATGTGCCGGTGCCCCTGCTCGATCAGATGCTCGGTCACCCACCGGGCGCCGAGCGCGTCGTCACTGCTGACCAGCGGCAGATTCAGCTCCGGCAGCGGATTGTTCAGCGCGATGATCGGCGTGTGCTGGTCCAGCAGTTGCGCGAAATGGTCGCGGCCGGGATCTTCCCGGCTGGGCATCATCACCACGCCATCCACGCGCTTCGCCGCGAGACGACGCAGCATCTGCTCCTCGGTCTCCAGATTCAATTCCGAGCAGAGTACGAAGGGGAGGAGCTTGCTCTCCCACAGCGCCTGCACGAGATGATCGGCCAACTCGCTGACGAACGAGCTGCGCAGCGTCGGCACGACCACGCCCACCGTGTCCGACTGGCCGGTGATCAGCGCCTGCGTCAGGTCGCTGACCACGTAGCCGTGATGGCGGGCCACTTCCTGAATTCGCCGGCGCAGGACCGGCGAGATGCCCGGGTCGCCGCGCAGGCCGCGCGCCACGGCCGTATGCGAAACGCCGAGCTTCGTCGCCAGGTCGCGCAGACTGGGCGGTCGTGGTCGGCTCGCCTGCCGTGGGGATGCATCATCCACCATGCTGTCAAGGACTCCAATCGTGCCGACGGACGCACCCATCATAGCGACTGACCGTCGCGCCGGCCGTTGAAGCGGTCGCGACCGGGTCATGGTCGCGATAAATCGCTCGCTCGCTTGCTCATTCCGGTGTGGCCGGGCCGAGCATCTCCAGGCGCACATCGTCGATCCACGCGCCGTGACGCCAGTTGTCACTGTTGCAGCGGAAAGTCAGCGACGAATAACCGGCGCCGGTCTTCGGGCTCGTGGTGAACTCGTGCTCGATGCGCTGCCACTGGTCGCTCTGGGGAATGTGCACGCGGGCGCTGCCGACGGCCTTGTTGCGCGTGTCGCGCTCGAAGAAGGAAGCATAGGTCTGATCGGTGTTGGCCCGCGCGCGGAAGCTGAGCTTGTAGCGCGTGCTCGGCCGGAGGTGCGCGGGCGCCTCGATATACCGGCGCACCGAGTAACGTCCGTTCGCCGCCACCAGCAGGCAGTACCCATCTTCATCCACATGCGGCACGCGCACACCGGGCTTCCAGTAGTCGGGCACCGCATCGTTCAGCTCATCGAGCTCGACCGTGCCGTTGGGCAGCGTCGGCGCCACGGCCGCGGCGACCGTCGTGTCACTGGACCGGCCGGTGACCACGGTGATCGGAAGCTCGGTGAAGTCCTGGAGATCCGCGGTGCCGGTGAACGGGACGTCCACGACCGTGGCCTCGCCGGCGTCGAGCTGCAACGGCAGCTCTTCCTGCTCCGGGCGCAGCGTCTCGTGCGGCCCGACGCGCACGCGCCCTTCCACCGCCTCGCCCGATGCATTCGCAAGGCTGATGCGCAGCACGTCGCGGCCGGGGATATCCATCGGCACATACGCCCGGGCGCGCAGGCTCCGCTCCGGTGTCTCGCTTGCGATCACCACGATGGAGCTGAGCCGATCCGCCGGCGCGGTGAAGCGCAGCACGCCGTCCTCATACGTGAACGCCACGGCGCGCGCCTGGTTGCCGCGTGTATAGGCGAACGCGGAACGCGGCGCTTCATCGAACGGCCAGTCCAGCGCCAGCGTCCAGTCTTCCGCCTCGGTGCGATTCACGGTGTTGATGCACACCGCCTGGCGATCGTCTTCGTCGAGCATGACATAGCGCGCCAGTTGCTGATCGGTTTCCCCGGTCAGTCCGACGTTGTCCATGTATCGGCCGAGGAATGCGACGTCGCGCGTCGCGGCGCGCAGCTCCGTGAGCCGGCGCATGTCCATGCCCCAGCCCTTGCCCCACGGCCGGCCGCCGGTGATGCGCATGTGGTAGAGGAAGCCGTCCTCGGCCTGGCGCCAGTAATCGCCGGTATAAACCGTCTGGTCGATCACCTGGTCCGGCAGCGTGTAACGGTAGATCGGGTTGATCGTGCCGTGCGTGAACAGCCAGGACAGGTGCAGGTAGCGCATCATGCGGTCGTTCAGACCCTCGCCGCGGATAACGAAGTCCTCCTTGTGCTCGCGCGCCTTGTCCACGGCATCGCGCGCGGTGCGCATCAGTCCCTGCTGGTAATTCAGGTCCCGCCACTGGCGCTGCGCTTCGGGCAGCTCGTCGCGATAGGTGCTGACCATCGCCTGGTCCCAGTAGATGTTCAGTCCCAGTTCCGCGTAGCGCGGGATCCAGTGGGTCCAGTATTCATACCAGCCCTTGGAGCGGTAGGACATCCGCCATATGGGCTGGAACGGTCGGTGTGGTCCACCGCCGCCGCCGTCGATGGTGCCGTCGAGCCTGCGCCGCGCGTTCTTGAGTGTCCACTCCTTGCCGCGCAGCCAGGTGTCCTCCTCGTCAGGGAACAGCCACCGCGGCGTCCAGCCGATCATCGTGCCGTCGCCCCAGCTCGGCGTGTAATAGCGCGCGTTCAGGTAAGCGGTCGTCTGTCCGCCGCGCTCGTTCACCCACTTGAGCGCTTTCTGGAGCTGATCCGGTCCGCCGGATTGCGGCGAGGGATAGGGATGGAAGTTGTTGGCGAAGCCGTCGCCGCCCACGCCGTTGAGCTTGACGATGTCAGCATCATCGGCTTCCCTTCGTTCCGCCACCTGGGCGCGACCAACATGCTGTTCGTGGATGGTCACGTCGAGCGGCGAAACGAAAGCAACGTGCCACGGCAGAACATCGGGGGCGGCGTCACCATGATGCCGTGGAATCCCCATGGCGATCACGACCGGCGCTGGTTCGGCGGATGACGCCCTGTAGCTAACGCAAGGGCGCACGTTGAAAACGTCGCACCGACACGCCGAGGGATGCCCTTCGCGGCGCAACGCCCGTCAGCGCATCGCTCCCGTCCGGCGACCGGCGGTGGCTGAGCATCAACTTCACAGCCGCGCTGCACCACGATCGCGCACGCGATCGTCAACCCCTCCCTCGCAGGGAGGGGCTGGGGGAGGGTTGGGCGCTCGGCAACCATGAGCGCTGATACGCGTGACAACGGTGCATGTTCCGCTGATATGCGTGGCGGTGATGAAAAGGTAATCGTGCGCCTCACCCTCCCCTGCCCCTCCCTCGCAGGGAGGGGGGTGAAACAAGCGCTTATCCGCGAGATTCAGGTGCCATGCGCATGCAATGGACTTCAATCCACGGTCACCACGCCCCATTCGTGCGGCACGAGCCGGCTTTCGTTGGGCAGGTCATCGATGACGTTGGCGCTGAAACCGTCGTTGTAGAGGTAGGCGCGCTGGACCGCCTCGCTTCCCTTCGGGTTGCCGAAGACGTAGCCGACGTCGAGCTTGAGGCGATCGCCGGTGCGCAGCTCAAGGCCGAGCGTGTCGAGGGGCACGGTGACGGTCGCGGTGAAGCGATCGCTCTCCGCTTCGTAATCGAGCGTGACGGTTTCGATCAGCTCGATCCGGTCGAACCGCTCCTCGCCGGTGGGCGACTCGAAGCGCACGCCCTCGCCTTCAACGCCCTCGACACGGGGTTGATAAAGCACCGCCAGCGGCTTGCCTTCCTGGCGCGTCACCACCAGGCGCACGTCGCCGGGCGCGGGTGTCTCGCGCTCCGCATCGGCGTCCGGATCGGTGGCAAGCTGGAGGTCGAGGCAGTTGCCGCCGAGGAACGCGCGCTGCGGATCGGGGATGGTGTTGACCAGCCCGTGCGGTGACTGCACGTCGTAGCGCACATAAAGGTTCTGCTGATCGTAAGCGAGGCGCGCCTCGAAGCCGAGGCCGTTGTCCAGTTGTTTGCTGGCGGCGGGAGCGTCATCGAGCGCGTCGCGGCCGCGCACGATGCGCAGCGCGGTTTCGCCTTCCATGTCGGCCAGATACTGCGTGTAAGCGCGGCGCGCCTGCTGGACGTGTTCGTCAGTGTGGGTGTAGGTGCCGCCGGGCAGCTCTTCCAACGTATCGAGGCCGAGCACTTCCCACACGCGCACGTCGTGGCTGCCGTGGATGAGGAAGTAGCGCTCCTCGCCGTCGATGTCGAGCTTGACGAACGCACCGCCCTGTCCTTCGTTCTGGCCGCTGTAAGGCTCCTCGGCGGCGCCGCCGGCGTTGATGAGCGCGCCGACATACAGGCCGTCGCGCCGAAAGATCTGGTTGGGACCGAAGTAGGTCTGAAACGCGATGTAGTCGCCGGCCACGCCCATGGGGCGCGTCATGCCCCAGAGTCGACCGGGGCCGACCGTCGGCAGGCCCAGCGCGCCGCGCCAGCGGATGAGGTCGGCGTAGTACCACGCCATCTCGCCGTCGCTGTTCCACTTGATCAGCGAAGGCCCTTCGCGGTGACGCAGCGTGTAAACGGCGCGCTGCGGTCCCTGCATCATGAAACCGCCGAACAATTCCTGCTCCACCCAGGGCGTGTGCTCGGCCTGCGCGATGTCGTAGACCGGCCGACCGTCATCGGTGACCTCCGCCGGTCGCAGCAGGTGCCCGGAACCGAGGAGCACGCTCATGTCCGGATGCACCGTGATCGGCTTGCCGACGTTGTCCAGCGGGGTAATCTCATCCACGCTCACCTTGCCGTCACCGTTGGCATCCTGCCAGAACAGGTCGTGCGGTCGGCGATGGCGCGCGAGGCGCTGCTCCTCCCACGCCTTTTCCCGCTCGTTCTTGTAATCCGCGAGCGCCGGGAAGCGCTGCGCATCGCGCCACGGATTGATCACGCCGGCGAAGGGACGGAAGATCTCGCCCTCGCGGATGTAGAGCACCGGGTTGCGCGAACGCCCCGCGCCGCCCCAGCCGATCTGTCGGCCGGCTTCGGTCGTGACCATGCGGAAGCCGCCGCCGCTGCTGTGCGCATCGTGGTTGGGCGGGGGGACCATGTTCGGCTCGGTGGCGCGCCAGATGGTGGTCCCGGGCTCGGTGGTGTAGTCGTCCCAGTCGATCCGCCACAGGACGTTGTGCGCGTAGATCTCGTCGGGACGCGCCGGATCGATGTAGCCGTAGGCGAAATAGCTGGAAGCGCCGAAGAACTCCTCGACGTTTTCGCCGGTGCTCACGTTCCAGACACTGACGCGCTTGGGATAGTCGGCCGTCTCGGCGACCCACAGCCGCCCGCGCGCATCCAGCGTGATGCCGCCGGGCATGTACATGCCTTCGCGATCGTAGGCGCCCATCGCGGGCCGGCCGCCCGTGCGGCCGATGCTGTGGGTGTACGCCCCCTCGGCATCGAAGACGCTGACATTCTGCAACGCGCCCTGGTTGGCCACGCAGGTGGTGCCATCGTCCGCGATCGCAATGCCCACCGGCTCATCCAGATGATCGTCGAGCCACGTTTCGATCCGGCCATCGGTCACGGAAACGACATGATCGCCGCTGATCACGGCCGCGCTTCCATCGGGACGAATCGCCATGCGCCCCGGCTCGGGCACGTCCCACGCGGCGCGCAGCGAACCATCGTCGGCGTCATACACACCCACCAGGTCGCGCGGCCCGTAGGCGACGTAAACCGTGCCCTCGTGATAGGCGAGTCCCGTCACGCGATTGGTCTCGTCGTCGCCGCCTTCGGGTGGCGCAAGCATACGCGAACCGTTGGGCAGGCCGACCGGCCGAGGCAGCTCGACGTCGAGCATCTCGACCGGCCCGCCATTGCTGCGGTAGAGGCGCTGGCCATCGGTGGTCATGTAGCGGGCGTTGCGATCCGACCCCCACTTCTTCTGACCGTCAAGGTCCGTGCGGATGACGCCCCAACCCGCTTCCGAAGCGCTCCAGGAGATGAACATCATCTGCTCGTGCGCGGTCACGGTCTGCGGGTCGCCGTGATCGCCGCCCCATCCGCCGGTCTGGTCGGGCGTGCGATAGGGTGGATTGCCGGAGTTGTGAACGCTGAAGCGATACTTGAGCTCGAGGCCTTCCTCGCTGAACAGGCCGCGCCATTGGTATTCGCCGGCGGGGAGAAGGCCGCCGTGATCGTCGACCTCGCCGTGGTTGTCCATGCCGTCCCACCGTTCGGCGTTGACGCCGCCGGGACGCTGCTGGTTGGGCACGATGATGCGGCTGATCTCGCCGTCGGCTGCGAAAAGCTGAATCGTGGCGTGGCCGTCGTCCGGCAGCTCGTATGGAAACTCCAGCGGTCGCGGTCGCTCGGGGGGGATGCCCTCGGTGACCAGCTCGCGCGGCACGTTGCCCTGGTCGCGAAAGATCAGCTTGCCCCAGACGCTGGCGCTCTGCCAGGGAAAGCCCGGCTCGCGCATGATGTCGTAGGCCCATGACTGGCCGCCGCCGGTCGCCAGCCCATCGGGGCGCGCCCAGAGGACGTTGGCGGTGCCGGCCACGATGTCGCCGGCGCCCGGGGGATCGTCCGCGCCGAGCGTGTCCCAGGGAATGCGATACTCGAAGTTGTAGCCGCGGCCGTTGTCCCACTCGCGGTAAGCGCCCTGGAAC
>JBMCXL010000002.1:0-26463 GCA_048621015.1 Phycisphaeraceae bacterium | reverse complement strand
CCATTGCCGATTGACAGGGGAATGACGCCCGCCGGCGATGGTTTGAACAATTGGCAATCGGCAATTGGCAATCACCATGAGTGATCCACTGGGACTGATCAATAGCGGGCAGGGACCGGGGGGCATCAACCCTTCGGGGCCGGCATCTCCCCAGCGGCCGCAGGGCCCGGGCGGGCAGCCGGGGCCGGAGTTCAAGGATGTGCTGATGAAGCACATCAACGAGGTCAACCGTCTTCAGCAGGATGCGGAGAAGGCGATCGAAGACCTCGCCTCGGGCAAGCGCGACGACATGGACGCCGTGATGATGGCCAAGCAGAAGGCCGACGTCGCGTTCCAGATGTTGCTGCAGGTGCGCAACAAGATGATGGACGCCTATGAGGAGGTGAAGCAGATCAGGGTTTAAAAGTTTCAAGTTCCATGTTTCAAGTTGACCGGCGGCTTCGCCGCCGTCTCCACGAACTTGAAACCTGGAACTCTGAAACTTGAAACCGCCATCGGCATGGAGGCCGAGCGTTGGAATTTCTGAAGCGGTACTGGACACAGATCAGGGCGCAGCTCGAGGGGCTGTCGGTCAGTCAGAAGTGGGCGATCAGCGTGACGCTGGTGCTCGGCCTGCTGCTGGCGGGGCTGGCGGTGATGGTCGCCGGTCGGCCGGAGCTGGTGGCGATCAGTTCGGCCGCGAGTGGCCAGTCCGAGCAGATCCTCTCGCGCCTGCGCAGCCGCGGCATCAACGTCGAGCAGCAGGCGGGCCAGATCATGGTGCCCGCCGGCCAGGAGGAGCGCGCCTACGCCGCGCTGGCCGAGGGCGACCTGCTCAGCGCCGACACCTCCCGGGCGTTCCGCGACCTCATCGAGCGCCAATCACCCTGGCAGACCGACAAGCAGAGCGAGCAGGCGTATCTGCTGGCCAAGCAGCGCGTGCTCAGCCAGATCATCGGCAAGATGCGCGGCGTGCGCAGCGCCAGCGTGCTCGTCTCCATGCCGCGCAACGAAGGCTTCGGCCGCTCGCACGTCGAGCCCAGCGCTTCGGTCACCGTCTGGATGGATGGCTCCAGCCGTGTCAGCGATGACATGGTCGAGTCCGTTGCGCATCTCGTCGCCGGCGCCGTCGCCGAGATGCCACCCACCGCCGTCTCCGTCACCGACGGCAACCACGGCCGCACGCGCACCATCAACGACGAGGACGAGCTGCTGCCCAGCGAAATGCTCGAGTTCGTCCAGGTCCAGGAACAGCGGTACGAGCGCAAGATCAACGGCATGCTTGGCTACATCCCCGGCGTCATGGTGGCGGTCAACGTGCGCGTCGACGACATCGCCCGGGCGCAGGAGACCATCTACGACTACCGCGACACCCAGCCGCTCGAAAGCGAGGAGGCTGAGCAGACCACCCGCCGCGAAACGCGCGACGGCGGCGAGCCCGGCGCGCGCACCAACACCGGCATGAACATCACCGGCGGCAACGGTGACACCACCACCGAGGAGATGACGCGCGAGCGCACCGAGTTCGCCCCGCATCCGCTGACCAGCGAGCGCCACGTCAGCCGCGTCGGCCGCAACGTGCAGCAGATCAACGTGAGCATCAACGTGCCGCGGCGCTTTTTCGTGCAGATCTACAAGGCGAACAATCCCGACGCCGAGGACGAGCCCACCGACGCCGACCTTCAACCGATCGTGGAGCAGCACCTCGAGCGCATCGAGGGCCAGGTCGAGCCGATCGTTCAGGCCGAGAGTCAGAGCATGGTGCGCGCCGACATGGTGCCGGATGAATCGCTCATGCCGGCTGTGCCGGGTGGCGCACCGGCGGGTCGGGCTGGCGCGACTTTGGTGGCCGACTGGATTCAGCCGGTGAGCATCGGCTTCTTGGCGCTGGTGAGTCTGGTTCTCATGCTTTCGATGGTGCGCAAGGCCACGCGCAAGGAAGATTTGCCCAGCGCCGAGGAGTTGGCCGGTGTGCCCGCGACGCTCGAGGCGGACGACGAGTTGCTCGGCGACGTGGACGACAGTGACGCCGCGCTGGCCGGTGTCGAGTTGAACGAGGACGAACTCCAGAGCCGGCGCATCGCCGAGCAGCTCAACGACATGGTCAAGGACAACCCCACCGAAGCCGGCCAGTTGCTCAGTCGATGGGTCCAGAAGCGGGAGTAGGCCTTCCACCGCGCCGCGGCGGCGCGCTTTGCCTGCAGCATCATCATGCCACGCACTGATGTCAGTCAACAACCCGTCGAGGAGATGAGCGGGGCGCGCAAGGCCGCGATCCTCCTGCTGTCGCTCGACCAGGAAGCGTCCAGTTCGCTGCTGCGCCAGCTCGACGGCCTGGCGGTGGAAGAGGTCACGCGCGAGCTGGCCAGCATCGGCGACGTGCCGCGCGAGACGCGCGACCAGGTCCTCCAGGAGTTCTACCAGCTCGCCGCCGCGACAAGCTGGATTCACCAGGGCGGCCTCGATTACGCCAAGTCGCTGCTCGAGCAGAGCCTCGACCCCAAGGACGCCGACCGCATCATCCAGCAGATCAGGCAGCAGGTTCGCTCCACGCCGTTCAACTTCCTGCAGAAGGCGGAAACGCAGAACCTGCTTACGTTCATCCAGGACGAGCACCCGCAGACCATCGCGCTCATCGTCAGCCACATGCCCCACCACAAAGCGAGCGAAATCCTCGGCGGCCTGCCCACGCCCAAGCAGATCGAAGTCGTCAAGCGCGTCGCCAACATGGAGCAGACCAACCCCGAGGTCATCACCGAGGTTGAAAAGGGGCTGGAAGCGCGCCTCGCCAACATGCTCAACCAGTCCTTCGAGAAGATCGGCGGCGTCAACACCGTCGCCGAGATGCTCAACCTCGTCGACCGCACCACCGAGAAGTCGATCATGGAAGGCCTCGAAGCGGAAGACCCCGACCTCGTCGAGGAGATCCGTCGCCTGATGTTCGTCTTCGAGGACGTGCTGCTGGTCAACGACAAGGGCATCCAGGCCGTGCTGAAGGAGGTCGACAACGAGGAGCTGGCCATGGCGCTCAAGACGGCCAGCGACGAGTTGCGGGAGAAGATCTTCCACAACATGTCCGAGCGCGCCGCCAAGCTGATTCAGGAGGACATGGAGTACATGGGCCCGGTGCGCGTCAGCGATGTGGAGCAGGCCCAGCAGCGCGTCGTCGACGTGGTGCGCCGTCTCGAGGACGCCGGCGAGATCATCATCCAGGGCCGCGGCGGCGACAAGGACATGGTCGTGTAACAGCGCCGGTTCTTCCTGCGAAGCGACGCGACTTGTCGCGTTCCCGCGTTCTTCCTTCTCATGCCGATTCTGAAATCACAACACGCCGCCCCGATGCTCAAGGACGCAATCGTCCTCGACCTCGGCGACGTTGCCCGGCAGGCCGAGCGCATGCGCGCCCAGGCGCGCCAGCAGGCCGCGCAGATCGTGCAGGAGGCCGAGCAGCGCGCCCAGCAACTGATCGACGGCGCCGAGGGCAAGGGCCACGAGCAGGGCTACCAGGCCGGCCACGAGCAGGGTCTCGCCGAAGGGCGCGAGCAGGGGCGCACCGAAGCGCTCGAGCAGATGCGCCAGCAGCTCGAAGCGCTGCACGCCACGTGGATGCAGACCGCCCGGCAATGGGACGAGCAGCGCACCCAGCTCGAATCGGACGCCCGTCAGAACGTCGTGGAGTTCGCGGTGAAGGTCGCCGAGAAGCTCGTGCATCGCGCGGTCGAGGTCGATCCCAGCGTCGTCATCGACCAGGTCGCCGCCGCCTTGTCGCACGTGCTGCGCCCGCTCGACGCAACGGTGCGCATCCACCCCGACGACCGGCCGCTGCTGGAGGAGGCGCTCCCTCGGCTTGCGCGCGACTTCAACCACCTCCAGCACATCGAGCTCACCGAAGACGACACCCTCACCCGCGGCGGCTGCGTCGTCACCTTCGGCCAGGGCCAAATCGACGCCAGCCTCGAAACGCAGATCGACCGCATCGTCCACGCCATGCTGCCGGGCAAAACAGACCAGCCGGACACCGCGTCACCCTCATGAAGCGACGCGACTCCGTCGCGCTCTGCGGCGCCCTGGCACGCCGTTCGCTGAAAGTCCCCGTCGATGACCGTTCTCACCGAACAGATCGCGATGCTCGACCAGACCGCCGCGCTGGAATTGCGCGGTACGGTCACGGAAGTGCGCGGTCTTGCGCTTCGCGTCGCCGATCTGCCCGCCCCGGTCGGCGCCATGGTGCGCATCACGGGCCGCGCCGTTGCGGACACCCGCGCCATCGCCGGCGAGGTCGTCGGCTTCGAGGGCGATGAGACCATCGTCATGCCGCTGGGCGCCACCACCGGCATCCGCCGCGGCGACTATGTCACCGCCACCGACCACCACCAGCACGTGCGCGTCGGCGACGCACTGCTCGGCCGCGTGCTCGACGCGCTGGGGCGGCCCATCGACGGCCAGGGCGCGCTCGCCGAAACCACCCCGCGCCCCGTCAAGCCCGACCCCGTCGACCCGATGGACCGTCCGCTCATCACCGAGCCGCTCGCCACCGGCATCCGCGCCGTCGACGCGCTCACGCCCATCGGCTGCGGGCAGCGCCTCGGCGTCTTTGCCGCGCCCGGCGTGGGCAAATCGACGCTGCTTGCCACCATGGCGCGCCACACCGCCGCCGACGTCACCGTCATCGGTCTCGTCGGCGAGCGCGGCCGCGAGGTGCGCGACTTCATCGAGAACACCCTCGGCGAAGAAGGCCGACAGAACGCCGTGGTCGTCTGCGCCACCAGCGATGAGCCCGCGCTCATGCGCATCCGCGCCGCCTTCACCGCCACCGCCGTCGCCGAGCACTTCCGCGATCAGGGCAAGAACGTGCTCCTGCTCATGGACTCGGTCACGCGCTTCTGCCAGGCGCAGCGCCAGGTCGGCCTCGCCGCCGGCGAACCGCCCGCGACGCGCGGCTATCCGCCCAGCGTCTTTTCCCTGTTGCCCACGCTGCTCGAACGCTCCGGCCGCACCGGCCGCGGTTCCATCACCGGCCTGTACGCCGTGCTCGTCGAAGGCGACGACATGGACGAACCAGTCAGCGACGCCTGCCGCGGCGTGCTCGATGGCCACGTCCTGCTCTCGCGCGCCCTCGCCGAGAAAGGCCACTACCCCGCCATCGACGTGCTCGGCTCCATCAGCCGCCTCGCCGAGCAGATCACCACGTCCGAGCACGAGACCGCGCGCCAGGAAGTCGTGCGCGTCCTCAGCGCCCACCGCCAGGTCGAGGACCTGATCAACATCGGCGCCTACGCCCCCGGCAGCAACCCCGACGCCGACGTCGCGCTCGCCGTGAAGGACAACATCGACCAGTTGCTGCGTCAGGGCCGGCGCGAGAAGCAGCGCCTCGGCGACTTCGACAAGACGCGCCAGCAACTGCTCGCGCTTGCGCAGCAGATCCAACAGACACGCCAGAAGATCCAGAAGCAGTCACGACAGCGCCAATGAAGCGACGCGACTCTGTCGCGCTTGGGTAACCGGGATTCCCGCGATGGCCACCTTCCACTTCAAATACGAAGCCGTCCTCCATCAGCGCCAGGCTGACGAGGACGAATGCCAGCGCGAGCTCGCCAAGCACCTGCGCCATCACAACATCATCCGCACCCAGCTTCAGAGCACCGAGCAGGCCTTCCGCGACGCCCGCCAGCAGCTCACCGGCGGCCTGGTCGGCCACGTCGACGTCGAGCGCGTGCGCGACTTCGCCCGCTACTCCGGCCAAGTCACCGCCCAGGCTCGGCAGGCGATGGACCAACTGCAACAGATCGAACGCCGCATCGACAAGGCCCGCGCCGACCTCGCCGAAGCGATGCGCCGGCGCAAGGCCATCCAGACGCTGCGCGACAAGCACTATCAACAGTGGCTCGCCGAGCGCAAGCGGCGCGAGACGATCGAACTCGATGAGCTGGCCGTGCAGCGCTACGCGCGCGGCCTGAACGTGGAGTCCATCTGATGACACGCTCGATGATCACCTCCATCGTGCTCCTGCTGGCGCTGCATTTCGTGGCGCTCGGCGGTGTCATTGGCTGGCTGGGTGCGACCGATCGGCTCAGCGAGGAGCGCGCGCGTCGCGTGGTTGAGATGTTCACGCTGACCGTCGAGGAAGAAGCGCAGCGCGAAGCCGAGCGCGAGGCGCGGGAACAGGCCGAACGCGATAAGGCGCGCGAGGCGGCGCGCCTCGAAGCGGTTGCCGAGGGGCCGCAGACACTTCAGGATCGCCTCGCCGCCGAGCAGCGCGCCGACGACCTGGCCATGCACCGCGTCGAGCGCCTCCAGCGCGAGACCGAGGATCTGCGCCAGCAGATCGAACGCGCCAAGAAGCTCATCAACGATCAGAAGCAGCAGCTTCAGGACGATCGCGAACGGTTCGAGCAGACCGTCGAGGAGCGGAACGAGCGCCGCGCGAGCGAGCAGTTCCAGCAGACCGTGCAGATGTACGAGCAGCTTCGCCCCGATCAGGCCAAGCGCATGTTCCAGCAGCTTCTAAACCAGGGCGAGACCGACCTGGTCGTGGACTATCTCGCGGAGATGCAGCTTCGCACCGCGAGCAAGATTCTCCAGGAATTCGAGACGCCCCAGGAGATCGAGCAGGCGACCACGCTGCTGGAACAGTTGCGCAAGCGCGGCGTGTACCCGCTCGGGGGCCAGGCGACCGGCAACGCGCAGGAGGACGATCGTACATGACCGCACCGCAAGTCATGCCGCAGTTGCTCCGCATGAATGGAGGCGCTCCGCTCCAGTCCATGCGGCACGCGCCGCAGGCGCGTGACACCGGTGTCGAAACGTTCGAGCGCCAATTGCGCAGCTCGCTGCAAATCTCCCGGCAGTCCACCTCCGATCGCTCGGAGCCGCAGCCGCATGCCGCAGAACGCGAGCGCGACAATCGTTCGTCTGAGTCACGGTCGGCCTCTCAAGAGCAACGATCATCCCAGTCCGATCAGGCGCGCTCCCGCGATACGACGGACGACGATCGTTCCATCGATCAGCAGCGAGACGATCGCGAGCAGCGCACCAGCGACACCACCGAGCGCGAGCGCTCAAACGATGAAACCTCGTCGCGCGATCAGCGTGAAACGAATCGCGAGTCATCGGCGGATGAACAGTCGACGAACGATCAGGACACGAAGCAGGACACGAGACAGAACGCGAAGGAGGACACCGCGGAGGAGCAGCCTGCCGAACAGTCGGAACCATCGGACAAGTCCAGTGGCGACACTTCCTCTAAGGCGGAGAACGGCGAGGGCGAGGTCGTCGACGATGAGCAGAATGAAACGAAGACGGATGTGACGGCCGCACTCGCCGCCGCCGCGGCGCAGCAGGGCGGACAGGCGTCGGCGTCAAATGCCAGCGGCCAGAACGACGGCAAGCCGCTCACCCAGGCTGGTTCTTCACAGACGATCGCAGCCACATCAACGGGCGCTGCGCAAACCAACGGCGCGCAAACGAGCGGCGCTGATGCGCAGGCGTCCGGTCAGAACGAGCAGGGCAGTCAGGGCAACCCGGGCAGCCAGGGCAATGAAGAATCCAGCAACACGAACACCACGCGCACGACGCAGGCGAGCGCGGCCAAGCCGAACGTTCCCAACTTGAACGCGCTCGCCAACGTGGCGAATGGTTCCTCGAATCGCGGCCTCGATGGTTTGCAGCAGGTGCAGACCGGTGACCCCGCCGCCGCGACGAGCAGCACCGGGCGCGCCAGTGCAGCCGCGCCGAGCATGCCTTCCGCCGCCGGCAACGCGCCGACCGCGCAGCCGGAGGACGTCAACGCCGCGCGGCTGGCGCGCGGGTTGCAGAACGCGGTGCAACAGCGCGGCGGTGGTGTGACGCTGCGGTTGACGCCGCCGGACATGGGCACCGTGCGCATTCAGCTTCAGATCCAGGCCGGCACGGTCAACGCCCAGTTCCACACCGAGACCGAGTCCGCCCGGCAAATGCTTCAGCAGCAGTTCACGCAGCTTCGCCAATCATTGGAAGGGCAAGGTTTGTCGGTCGATCGGCTGAACGTGCAGACGATGTCCACCGCGCAGCAGTCCAGTTCGCAACATGCGCAGACGGGCCAGCACAACGCCCAGCAGCAGGCGGACGCTTCGCCTAATGATGGGCGCAGCCGCGGCGAATACGCGAGCCGACAGGATGGCGGCGATACGGATGACACAGAGCAGGATCAGGGTGACGAGGTGCATCGCAGGATTTTCGAACAGGTGTTGAACGAAGTGGGGTAAACAGTTTCAAGTTCCAGGTTTCAAGTTGTTCGGCGGCTTCGCCGCCGTCTCCGCCAACTTGAAACTTGAAACCTGGAACTTGAAACTCGAAAGGAGTCGGGCATGTCCGCAGGTGCGATCAATAACGCCGCGGCCGGAGCATTGCAGCAGGCCGGCGGCACGAACAAGTTCGCCGAGCTGAGCAGCAGCGAGTTCGTGAAAGTGCTGGTCAAGGAGCTGGCCAACCAGGACCCGTTCGATCCGCAGGATTCGTCCAAGATCCTCGAGCAGCTCAGCAGCCTGCGCAACATCGAGAGCCAGACTCAGCTCCAGGACCAGCTCAAGAACCTGGTCCTTCAGAACGAGCTTGCGCAGGCCAGCGGCCTGATCGGTAAGACGGTGCAGGGCCTGGATGCGAGCAACAACCGCATCGACGGCGTGGTGGCATCCGTGCGTGTGCAGGAGGGCAAGGCGATTCTCGAGCTGGACACGGGCAAGCAATTGCCGATGACCCGCCTGGAGCGGATCACCGGCGGTGAGCGAGCGACCGAGAGCGCGTTGCTGGGTGGAGGTAGCGTGTAATGGAGAACGGCGCAGCGCTGCTGCGGATGCTGGAGCCGGCGGTTCGGCCGGTGCCGACACCGACGGATACCGCGCCGGCGCGTGCCGCGTCCGCCGAGTCCGCGCAGCCGTTCGAGGCGCTGCTGTCGGAGGCGCGCCAGGCGGCGGGCGCGGGTGAGCCGGCCAATGAATCGACGTCCGAGGCAGCCGCGGAATCGACGGCCCCCGATCCATTGTCGCCGCTCAGCCAGCTCGACCAGGTGGAGAATGCATCGCTGCGCCGGCTGATGGCATAGTGCGGCGATGAATGCGGAGTTTGCAGCAGCGGACCTTTCGTCCGTCGCGATGAGAAACCAACGGCCGGCCGCCCGCCTCCACGCGTGGCGCGGCTCGAACAGGAACAGGAAAGGAATCGATCCATGGCGCTGACCACCTCGCTGCACACGGCACTGACCGGTTTGTCCAGCAGCTCGCGCATGTTGAACGTGACGGGCAACAACATCGCCAACGTCAACACGACCGGATTCAAGCGCAGCCGCATCAACTTTCAGACCTCGCTGACCAGCACGCTGCAGAACGCCGCCGCGCCCACCGCCAACAGCGGCGGCCGCAACCCCGCCCAGCTCGGCCACGGCACGCGCATTGCCAGCATCATGCGCGACTTCTCCGGCGGACCGGTCGAGCCCACCGGCGTGAACACCGACCTCGCCATCGAAGGCGGCGGCTTTTTCGTCGTGCGCGACGGCGAGACCGAGCGCTACACGCGCAGCGGCAACTTCGATCTCGACAGCAACTTCGACCTGGTCACCTCCGAAGGCGCCAAGGTCATGGGCTTCGGCATCGACGAGAACAACCAGATCGTCGAGGGCGACCTGGAGCCGATCAACATCCCGCTGGGCAACCAGACCGTGGCCGAGGCGACCGAGAATGTGCAGCTCGGCGGCAATCTCAACGCCGGTGGCGACGCCGCCACGCAGGGCTCGATCAACACCTCCAGCGCGATGTTCGACGGCGCCAGCGGTCCCGCGGCCGGCGCCGGTACGCTGCTGGACGACCTGCATGACGCCGCCAACAACGACCTGTTCGACGTCGGCGACGTCATCACGCTCCAGACCGTCGCCAAGGGCGGCAGCGAACTGCCCACCAAGACGTTCGAGGTCGGCGCCGCCAACACCACCGACAGCGACGATAACGGCACCACGCTTCAGGACTTCATGGATTTCCTCGAAGAGTCGCTCGGCATTGACACCTCGGTGTCCGGCGGCGTGAACGTCAACGGCGCGGGCGAGCTCGAGGTCACCGGCAACAGCGGCACCATCAACGACCTCGCGATCGATTCCAGCGACATCATCGTCAACAAGGGACAGCCCGGCGCCAGTCAGCCCTTCACCTGGAGCAAGACCCAGGAGGCCGACGGCGAGTCGGTGCGCACCACCTTCGCCGCTTACGACAGCCTCGGCAACGAAATGACCGTCGACGTGGCCATGGTGCTGGAGGACAAGACCAACGCCGGCACCAGTTGGCGCTACTACGTTCAGAGCGACGACGGCGCCGACCTCAGCCGCGCGCTGGGCACGGGCACGATCGACTTCGACACCAATGGCGAGCTGCTGACCAACACCAATCCCACCTTCCTCGTCGATCGCACGGGCACCGGCGCCGAAACGCCGCAGACCATCGAACTCGACCTGGACAACCAGGAAGGCACGCTATCGGCGCTCAGCGACGAGGCCAGCAACCTCGTCACGCTGAATCAGGACGGCTCATCCATCGGCACGCTTGAAGACTTTACCGTCGGCCAGGATGGCACCGTCAACGGCATTTTCTCCAACAGCCTCGTGCGTACGCTCGGTCGCGTCGGGCTGGCCAACTTCGCCAACCCCGAAGGTCTGGAGGAGGTCGGCTCCAACCTCTATGGCGTCACCACCAACAGCGGCGCCGCCCAGATCGGCACGCCCATCCAGGGCGGACGCGGCCGCATCGTCGGCTCGGCGCTGGAGCAGTCCAACGTCGACCTCTCCGCCGAGTTCACCGACATGATCGCCGCCACCACCGGCTTCAGCGCCAACTCCCGCGTGCTCACCACCAGCGAACGACTGATTCAGGAACTGCTCAATACGATCCGATAAGAATAGAAGACAGAAGAGCAGGGGAGCCGAATCGCGGCACGAAGCGACGCGGCTCCGCCGCGCTCTTTCGTAAGTGGTTAGTGTAAAGCGTCTTACGATGGGCGCAATCGGCAATCCCCATGATCACCGTCACGCGGCTCAACGGCAAGCAGTTCGTGGTCAATGCGGAGTTGATCCGCACCATCGAGGCCAACCCCGACACGACAATCACCTTGATCAATGGGGACCACCTCATCGTGCTCGAGTCGATGGAGGAAGTCGTCGAATTGGCAATTGAATATGGACGTCGCCTGCGCAGGATGATGCCGCCGACGTAACCGCAGGCCCCATCGCCGCCGCGTGCGGCTGCACGCCGTGCTGGAACGCCGGCCCGTTTCGCGAAGCCGCACGCGGCAGGTGATGCGTTTTAAAGCGATTCCACCGCTGCGCCGATCCATGCCATGAGGTGATCGGTGTGTTCGGCCGATGGTTGGTGCGTGGGATGCTGTCGGTGCGGTTGGCCGCGTCCGGCGCGGGCGCGCGAGCGCCGATCAGTTTAAAAGTTCTGGGATGGTCAGACCGATAAGGACGATAAGACGACTGGTATCAGTCGCGCGGTAGAGGTGCGCCAATGGATCTGGGTGTTCTGTTCGGTTTTCTCGGCACGTGGGTGCTGATCTCCTGGGCGCTGCTCAGCGGCGGCAATATCGGTGCGTACGTCAATCCGCAGAGCCTCCTCCTCGTGCTCGGCACGTCCATGACCGTGCTGTTCATGTCCTTTCCCGCCAGGAACCTCAAGCGGCTGTTCAATGTCACCAAGCAGGCGATCGTCTCGCACAACCATTCGATCGATCAACTCATCGAGGACCTGGTCTCCTACGCCGAGATCGCCCGCCGCGACGGCATCCTCAGCCTCGAAAACACCACCAAGGACATCGACGACCCGTTCATCGTCCGCGGCATCCAGATGGCCGTGGACGGCACCGATCCCGAGCTGATCGAGCAAATCATGAACACCGAGCTCGAGAACACCGTCGAGCGCCACGAGAATGGCAAGAGCATGTTCGAGGCCTTGGGCAAATACGCCCCCGCCTTCGGCATGATCGGCACGCTCGTCGGCCTGGTCGCCATGCTCGCCAACATGGACAACCCCAGCCAGATCGGCTCGGGCATGGCCATCGCGCTGCTGACCACCATGTACGGCGCCATGATCGCCAACGGCCTGGCACTGCCCTTGGCCGACCGGCTCGGCCAGCGCTCCGCCGAGGAAGTGCTCTACAAAACCATCATCATCAAGGGTGTGATGGCGATCCAGTCCGGCGACAACCCGCGCATCGTCGAGCAGAAATTGCGCACCTTCCTCCCCCCCTCGCAACGACCCAGCGAGGACGAGGAAGAAGCGGCGTGAACAAGTAGACAGAAAAGCAGGAGAGCAGGAGAACAGGAGAGCAGAATGACGAAGCGACGCGGCTCCGCCGCGCTCTGAGCCTCATCCGAACCACCCATGGCCAAGAAGCGCGAAAAACAAAAGGCCGGCGTACCCGAATGGGTCATGACCTACGGCGACCTCATGTCGCTGCTGCTGGTCTTTTTCGTGCTCATCGTTTCGTTCAGCGAAATCAAGCAGGAAGACGAATTCAAGGCGCGCACCGAGCAGATCAAGGAAGCCTTCGGCCTCAAGGGCGGCGGCGGACGCGTGCCCTCCATCCTCGACCCTTTCCTCTCCTACGTCGTGCCCAAAGAGGAGATGCACGAGGATCAGCAGAAAGAGCCCAACAAGGCCAGCACCGACCAGCCCGGCATCCACGGCGAGGACCCCGAGGTCGTCAAGGTCCGCGAAGGTTTGCAATACACCATCGGCGGACGGGTTACGTTCGAGCCCGGATCGGCCGATCTGACCGAGGAGGCGCGCCACGCCCTGCGCGCCCTGGTGGAGGAGGAAGAACGCATCCGCGGCACGAACAACATCCTCGAACTGCACGGCCACGCCGCCAGCATGGAACTGCACGGCCAGCCGGAGGGGCGCTTCGACGACCTCTGGGCGCTTTCCTTCGCCCGCGCGCAGGCGGTCTATGAATACCTGATCAGCGACGAGATCGGCCTCAACCCGCAGCGCTTCCGCATCGTCGCCGTCGCCGACCACCAACCGATCGCCCAGCGCGCCTACACCGCGGCGCAGCAGGTCTCCAACCGGCGCGTCGCCGTGATCTTCAGCGAGAACCTGATCAGTCAATACACCGGCCCTGAATCGAACGAGGACGCCGCACCAACGCCGTGAACCGCCGCCGCGGCCGGACGACATGGGGAGAAACCGACGAAGATGGCAGAGCAGAACGCCAACGACAAGCAACCTGCCAAGCGACAGTTTCCGCTGAAGACGATCTTGATCCTCGCGGTCATTCTGCTGCTGGAAGCCGGCGCCGTGTCCGCCGTCTGGTTCTTTGCGGGCCAGCCGCCGGAGGTCTCCGCCGACGGCGCCGATCTGGACCAGGCCGAGCTTGAGCAGCCCGTCGAGATGGAGCTGATCGCCGATCGTTTCCAGAACACGCGCAGCGGCCGGGCGTATCTCTACGACACGGAAATCTACATCATCGTGGCGAACAAGCACCAGAAAACGGTCGAGCGCAAGCTCGGCAGCATGCACGCGCAGATCACGACCGAGGTCGCCACGATCTTCCGCCGCGCCGAGCCGGCGCACCTGCTCGAGCCCGAGCTGTCCACGCTCACGCGCCAGATCAAGGCGGTGATGGATGAGAAGGTCGGCTACGACGAGGAAGGCAAGCCTTACGTTCAGCAAGTGCTCATCCGCAAGTGCATGCAGTATCCGGCGAGTTGACTTATGATGCCCGCCATGCGACGCGGCACGATCGACACAGGCGGCATGATCGACATAGATTGACTGACATGGCCGAAGCGAACGAACAACCCGACGCACAGAGCGCACAGGACCAGCCGGCCGGCGAGTCCCACACCAGCGAGGCCGAGCAGGCGCTCGATGGCGCGCAGGAATCGCTCAACGAGGTGCAGCGCGCCGTCGATGAGAACGCCGCCGCCGAGCAGGCGCCCGGCGCCTCGGCCGCCACTCGCGCCGACGACACCACCTGGATGCCCGAGGCCAAGGTCCGCAACAGCGACGGCACTCCCGCCGGCATCGAACTGCTCGGCGACGTCGATCTGGATGTCACCATCGAGCTCGGCCGCACGGAGATGCTGGTCGAGGACGTGCTGCGCCTGACCAGCGGTAGCGTCGTGGAGTTGGACAAGCTCGCCGGCGACCCGGTGGACGTTTATGTCAACGGCCGCCTCGTGGCGCGCGGCGAGGTGCTCGTGCTCAACGACAACTTCTGCATTCGCATCAGCGAGATCGTGGCGAACCTCGAAGAGGAAGCCGAGGCCGCCGCGCAGGAGGGCCAGTCACGCCGCGCCGCCGGTTAGACGCGCGCGGCGGGGGGATGGGAGCCCGATGACAGGAGGTCATCGGGCGGCGACAACGCCGAACCACGGCCATGGAGGGCCGGACACTTGCCTGGACCGCACCATCACCTTGCGCGCATCGCGCTGCTCACGCTCCTCGTCGGCGGCGTGAACGCCACCTCCCTGCGCGCCGACGACACCACCCCCGCGCGCGCCGACACGCCATCCACGCAAACCGAATCGGACCCCCTCCGCGACCTCGCCCGCCGCTTCGCCGACCGCGACGACACCCCCGAACAACCCAACCGCCCCGAATCGCCCACACGAAGCGACGCGGCTCCGCCGCGCGACACCGCCTCGAACGCCGACCAACCCCTCGGCCAACCCGCCGACGACACCGACACCGACAAAGGCGACTGGCTCCTCGGCCAGCGCGACAACAACGAGCGCGCCAACGACACCGACAACGACGACAACAACAAACTCACCACCGGCACCTCCGGCATCCTCCAGACCTTGATGGCGCTCGGCGGTGTCATCGCCCTCATCCTCCTCCTGCGCTGGGCATGGCTGCGCCTCAGCGGCCAACCCGGCGCCGCCGCCAGCACGCCCGTCGTCGAAGTGCTCAGCCGGACCACCGTCGCCCCGCGCAACCACGTCCTGCTCCTGCGCGTCGGCCACCGCATCCTCATCGTCGGCGACTCCAGCTCCGGCATGCGCACCCTCGCCAGCGTCGACGACGAGCAGGAGGTCGCCGACCTGCTCACCGCCATCAACGCCAACAAAGACAACAGCATCAGCCGCAACTTCCAGCAGTTGCTCGGCCGCTTCGGCGCTACGCACGACGAAACGATGTGGAACGGCGAAGAGGACGGCCGCGACGACGCCGAGCATGTGCTCGACCGCGCCCACTACAACGTCTCCGGCCTCACCTCGCGCATCCGCACGCTCACCGGCCGAAAGGGGGGCAACCCATGATCACCGCGCACGCCGCGCCACACACCCCCCCAAGCCCGGGCAGAGCGACCGCAGGGAGCGCCGCCCGGGGTTTCCGTTGCGCACTCGCCCTCCTGCTCGCGCTCTGCCTCATCACCCCCGCCGCCGCGCAGAACCAAAACGACGCGGCGGACGAACAGAACGTCGATCTCTCCAATCCCATCTCGATCCTCGACAACGCCAGCCGCGCGCTGCCGATGGGCGAGAACGGCGACGACAGCGACAGCGAAAACGTCGAAGGCAGCAACCTCAGCGCCACGCTCTCCATTCTCCTGCTGCTGACGGTGCTCTCGCTTGCGCCGGCCCTGCTGGTGATGACCACCAGCTTCACGCGCATCGTCGTCGTGCTCGCACTGCTGCGCCAGGCATTGGGCACACAAGGCCTGCCACCCTCGCAGGTGATCGTCGGCCTCTCACTGTTCATGACGTTTCTGGTCATGGCGCCCACCTTCGAGCGCATCAACAGCGAAGCGCTCGCGCCCCTTCAGGACGGCGAGATCAACCAGGTCGAGGCGTGGGAGCGCGCCAAGCAGCCGATGCGCGATTTCATGTTCGCCCAGATCGATTACGCCGACAACTGGGAGGACGTGTACATGATCCTGAACTATCGCGGCGTGGACACCAGCGAGCCCGAGACGCTGCGCCGCCGCGATGTGGACATGCTCACGCTCGTGCCCGCGTTCGTGCTCAGCGAGCTGAAAGTCGCCTTCCTCATTGGATTTCGGCTTTACCTGCCGTTCCTCGTGATCGACATGGTCGTCGCCAGCGTGCTCATCTCGATGGGCATGCTCATGCTCCCGCCCGTGCTCATCAGTCTGCCGTTCAAGCTGCTGCTGTTCGTGCTCGTGGACGGTTGGATGCTTGTCGCGGGCAACCTGCTCAACAGTTTCGCCATACCCGGAGTCACGACATAGCCACGAAGCACGTATGAAGCGACGCGACTTGTCGCGTTCTGAAGAAACGGAGTTTTGCTCACCATGGGAACCGAATACGCCATCGACCTCGTTCGCGAAGCGCTCACGCTGGTGCTGCTGATCGCCTTGCCGATCCTCGCCGCGGCGCTGGTGATCGGTCTGGCGGTCAGCATCCTCCAGGCCGTGACGCAGGTGCAGGAGCAGACGCTCAGCTTCGTGCCCAAGATCATCGGTATGGGCGTGGTCGCGGTGCTCGTAATGCCGTGGGTCGCGGTGCGCATCATGGACTTCGCAACGCGCATGTTCAGTGGAGGCTAGAAGATTGCCAGTTGCCGATTGCCAATTGTGTTCCGTTTCGCCCGCCAATCGGCAATTGGCAATCGGCAGTTGGCAATGATTAACCCCTCGGAGCTCTCTTTTGGCTGGCGATCTTCGCCCACTGCTGATTCACCTGCCCGCGTGGCTGCTGGTCCTGTTCAGGCTGACCGGCATTTTCATCTTTGCGCCGGTGCTCGGCAGCAACGAAGTGCCGCGCCAGGTGAAGGTGTTCCTCGCGGTGGGCCTGTCGCTGTGCGTTTATCCGACGCTGCTCGAGCCCGGCCGACCCGCCGCGCCGATGGTCGGCGCGATCCTCGACAACCAGATGTCGATCTGGATGCTCGGCGCCGCCGTCGGCGTGGAACTGCTCATCGGCCTGGCGATCGGCTACGCCGCGAGCCTCCCGCTCATCGGCATGCAGATCGGCGGCCAGGTGATCGACCAGCAGGTCGGCCTGGGACTGGCGGGCATCTTCAACCCCGACCTCGGCGAGCAGTCCGGCATGGTCGGCCAGTTCCTGTTCATCGTCGCCCTGGCGCTGTTCATCGTGCTCGGTGGCCACCGCATCATGTTCGCCGTGCTCATCGGCAGCTTCGATCGCGTGCCGCTCGGCGGGTTCACCGAATTCGAGTCGCTGGTCTACCTGATGGTCGGACTGCTCCAGGTCAGCTTCGACCTGGCCCTGCGCATCGCCGCGCCGCTGCTCTGCCTGACGTTCCTGCAAACCGTCGCGATGGGCTTTGTCGCGCGCACCGTCCCGCAGATCAACATCCTCAGCATCGGCTTTCCCATGCGCACGCTCATGGGCGCGCTGCTGCTGATGATGTTCATCGGCATCGCCGCCCAGGTCTACACCAACGGCGTCTACGACATCTTCCGCGAACTGCTGCGCTTCTGGACCGTGCAACCGTGAGAGTAAGCAGCCACAGATGAACACAGATAAGAAGACAGAAGACAGGAGAGCAGGATATGAAGTGACGCGACTTGTCGCGTCTTCGTCCATCTGAGTTCATCCGTGTTCATCTGTGGCTAAAAAATCGCTGACCGAATACCAGACAAATGGCCGAGGACCAGTTCGAAAAAACCGAGCCACCGACCCAACGCCGGCGCCAGGAAGCGCGCGACGAGGGGAACGTGGCCAAGAGCATGGATCTCACCGCCGCCTGCGTGCTGCTGGTGAGCGTGCTGCTGCTGGACGCGTTCGGCAGGCGGCTGCTCAACGGCATGCTCGTCTCGCTCAAGCTCGTGCTCAGCGGCGCGCACGGCGGCAACCCCACGCGCACCGGCGACCTGGTGACGCTGGCGCACTTCTCCGTCGAGACGCTCCTCGCCGCGCTGCTGCCGCTGATGCTCTGCACGATGGCGGTCGGCGCCGCGGCCACGCTCGGGCAGGTCGGCTTCCTGGTCACGCTCAAGCCGCTCACGCCGAAGCTGAGCAAAATCTCCCCGCTGCGCGGCGCGCAGAACCTGTTCAACGCGCGCGCCGGCATTCGCCTCCTGATGAGCCTGCTGAAGGTGGCGGTCATCAGTGCCCTGGGCGCGTGGGTCATCTATGCCGACTTCGGCTCGATCCTGCGCCTCGGGGAGCTGGAGGTGGTGCACGCCTTCGGTGCCGCGTGCGAGCTGGTCTACGGCCTGGCGCTGAAGCTCGCGGCGCTGCTGCTGATCCTGGGCATCATCGACTACGCCTTCCAGAAGTGGAAGCACGAGAAAGACCTGATGATGAGCAAGCACGAGGTGAAAGAGGAGATGAAGCGCATGGAGGGCGATCCGATGATCAAGCAGCGGCGCAACCGGGTCGCCAAGCAGCTCGCCGAGCAGCGCACCGCCCAGGCCGTGCCGCAGGCGGACGTCATCGTGACCAACCCGACGCATTACGCCGTGGCGCTGCGCTACGAGTCGGCGACGATGCACGCCCCCAAGGTGATCGCCAAGGGCGCGGACTACCTAGCCCTGCGCATGCGCCAGATCGCGGTGGTGCACCAGATCCCGATCGTGGAGCGCAAGCCGCTGGCGCGGGCGCTCTACGCGGGCGTGGACGTAGGTCAGGAGGTTCCGCCGGAGCACTACGCCGCCGTCGCGGAGATCCTGGCGTACGTGTATCGCTTGAGTGGCACGCAACGACAGAGCGCGTGAGAGATTTTAGCCACAGATGAACTCAGATGAACTCAGATGTTGAGAGGGTGAGAATTGGATTCCGGGTTGAATGAGTTGAGTCGAAAGGTGATCGGGGCCGCATTTGAAGTGAGCAATGTGTTGGGCGTCGGTTTTCTGGAGAAGGTGTATGAGAATGCGTTGCTGCACGAGTTGCATGAGCGGGGTCTGCACGCGGTAGGGCAGCGCCGCTTGCAGGTCAGATACAAGGATGCGGTAGTCGGCGACTATATCGCCGATATCGTGGTCGAGCGTCAGTTGATTGTTGAGGTCAAGTGTTGCAGCAATTTCGCTGATGAGCACACGGCACAGGCGTTGAACTACCTGCGAGCGACAGGCTACTCATTGGCCCTGTTAATGAACTTCCACAAACCCAAAGTTGAAATCAAACGTATCGCCCTGTGACAACCACCATCAACATCTGTGTCCATCTGTGTTCATCTGTGGCTAACTAACTGACTGACCCCATGGCCGAGACGTCCCCCAATTCGCTTGCCATCCCCGCGTGGCTGAACAAGGTGCGCCAGTACCAGGCGCTGTTCGTGCCGATCGGGGTGATCGCGCTGTTGGCGGTGATTGTCGTGCCGTTGCCGCCGACGGTGATGGACCTGCTGATCGCGGCGAACCTCGCGCTGGCTGCGCTGATCCTGTTGACGACGTTGTTCGTCGAAAGCCCGCTCGATTTTTCCGGTTTCCCGTCGCTGCTGTTGGGCACGACCCTGTTCCGGCTCGTGCTCAACATCGCCACCACGCGCCTCATTCTTTCCGCCGACGCCGACACGCCCGAGCAGGCGCAGTACGTCGCGGGGGATGTCATTCAAACCTTCGCGTGGCTGGTTACCTCCGGCTCGCTGGCCGTCGGCGTCGTGCTGTTCATCATTCTGATCATCGTGCAGTTCGTGGTCATCACCAAAGGCGCCACGCGCATCAGTGAAGTCGCCGCACGCTTCACCCTCGACGGCATGCCCGGCAAGCAGATGGCCATCGACGCCGATCTGAACGCCGGCCTCATCGACGAGCAACAGGCCAAGCAGCGCCGCGAGACGATCACCCAGGAGTCCGACTTCTACGGCGCCATGGACGGCGCCGCCAAGTTCGTGCGCGGCGACGCCATCGCCGGCATCATCATCACGCTCGTCAACATCATCGGTGGCTTCGCCATCGGCGTGCTGCAAAAGGGCTGGACCATGCAGCAGTCGATCGAGGTGTTCACCATGCTCACCATCGGCGACGGCCTGGTCTCGCAGATGCCCGCGTTCGTCATCTCGCTCGCCGCCGGCCTGATCGTCACGCGCTCCAGCAGCCGCCAGGACCTCGGCACCGAGCTGGCGCACCAGCTCACCAATAAGCACATGGCCCTGGGCGTCACCGCCGGCTTCCTCGCGCTGATGTCCGTCACCGGCCTGCCGATGCTGCCGCTGATGACGCTGGCGTTGATCGCCGGCGTCGCGGCGTTTCTCACCTGGCGACGCGATCAGAGCGTCGAAGCCCAGGCGCACGAGGCCGCGCGCGCCGAGCAGCAGAAACCCGCCGAACCGCCCCCCGTCGAGCAGGCGCTGCGCGTCGACACGCTCGAGCTCGAAGTCGGCTATGGCCTGGTGCGCCTCGTCGACCAGTCCCAGGGCGGCGACCTGCTCGATCGCATCAGCATGATCCGGCGCCAGCTCGCCAGCGAGTTCGGTATCGTCATGCCGCCGGTGCGCATCCGCGACAACATGCAGCTTCAACCGAACCAGTACAACATCAACCTGCGCGGCAACACCATCGCCGCCGGCCAGGTCTTCCCCGGCTATTACCTGGCCATGGACAGCGGCCTCGCCTCGGAACCGCTCCAGGGCACCACGACGCGCGAGCCGGCCTTCGGCCTCGAAGCGACGTGGATCGAGCCCGGCCAGAAGCAGCGCGCCGAAGCGCTCAACTACACCGTCGTCGACGCCGCCAGCGTTCTCGCCACGCATCTCACCGAAGAGGTCAAGAACGTCGCCCACGAATTGCTCACGCGCGAGGAGACCAGCAACCTCATCACGCAACTGAAAGAAAGCGCCCCGCGCCTCGTCGAGGAAGTGCTCGGCGACGGCGGTGACAAGGTCGGCGTCATCAAGTCCGGCGAGCTTCAGAAGGTGCTCCAGAACCTGCTGCGCGAACGCGTGCCCGTTCGCGACCTTGAGACGATCCTCGAAACCCTCGGCGACTGGGCGCCGCGCACCAAGGACCTCGACGTGCTCACCGAGTACGTGCGCAACGCGCTGCGCCGCACGATCTGCGGCCAGTACACCGTCACGGAAAAGGGCCCGAGCCCCGACGGCGTGCGCGAAGGCGCGAGCGTCACGCGCCTCTACTGCGTCAGCCTCGACCCGGCGCTGGAAGACCAGATCGCCGGCTACATCGAGCGCTCCGCCGAAGGCACGAACATGACCATGCCGCCGGCCGTGGCCAACCGCATCACCACCGCGATCGTCGAGGAGTTGCAGAAGCTCATTCAAGCCGGCCATCATCCGGTCGTGCTCGCCTCGCCGCAGGTGCGCGGGCAGGTGCGCCGGTTGCTCGAGCCGCATCTGCCGACCGCGGCGGTGATGGGCTACAACGAAGTGAGCAAGGGCGTGGAGGTCGAGTCGCTGGGGCTGGTGCAGCTCGCCGGCGCGCAGGAGGCGGCGACCACGTGAGGGACGAGTCGATGAATCACGATGCGCGGTCGAATCGGATCATCACGCCAATTTGACATCAAATTTCATTATTCTTATGCAACGACAGGGGAAAGATTCGGTGAACCTGAAAACATTCACTGCAAAAAGCATGGCGGAAGCGCTGGCCCAGGTGCGCAGGCAGCTCGGCACCAACGCCGTCATCCTGCACACGCGCACCTTTCAGCGCGGCGGCATTCTCGGTTTCGGCGCGCGGCAGATGGTGGAGGTGACCGCCGCCGACGGACGCGAATACGCCCGGCAGCGCCGCCCGGCGTCACAGCGCGGCCGCCCGCGATCGGTGCCGCGCGCGACAGCCGCACCGACCGAGTCGCAAAAGGACGGCCCGGCCGGTGACCTGATCCGCCGCACCTACGCCGCCGCCCGCGCCGAATTCGAACGCAGCCCCACGAGCGAGGAAGCCACACCATCGGCATCCGTGTCCGTCGCCGCGCCGCGCGTCGATACGACGGAGCTTGCCACGTCGGCTTCGGCGTCCAGCGCCCGGCACGAGCAGCTCGCCGAGGAGATGCGCTCGATGAAGCGCATGGTCGCGCGCATGATGGGCCAGCAGCAGCGCGAAGCGCCCGCGCCCGACGTGCCGGACAAGCTGTTCGATCAATATCTGGCGCTGCTCGAGCAGGAGGTTGCCGAGGAACTGGCCGGCGAGATCGTGCAGCAGGTGCGCCAAGGCTTGAACACGGACCAGCTCAATGACGAGCAGGTCTGTCGCAGGGCGGTGATCGACGCCGTTGCCGGTCTGCTGCCGCACGGCGAGCAGGTGCGACGCCAGACGGCCAATGCCGCGGCGTCGGCGCAGGCGAGCGAGGAAGGTCGGCCGCGCACCATTGCGCTGGTCGGGCCGACCGGTGTGGGCAAGACCACGACCATCGCCAAGCTCGCCGCGACGTTCAAGCTCAAGCAGGGTAAACAGGTCGGCCTGATCACGATGGACACCTACCGCATCGCCGCGGTCGACCAGCTCCAGACCTATGCGAACATCATCGGCGTGCCGCTGCACGTGGTCAGCGCGCCCGCGGAGATGGCGGAGGCGGTGGGCAAGTGCGCCGGTTGCGACGTGGTGCTGATCGACACCGCCGGCCGATCGCAGCGCGACGATCCGCGCCTCGAAGAGCTGCGCACGTTTCTCGAGGCGGCCGCGCCGCACGAGACGCACCTTGTGCTAAGCTCCACGTGTACGCAGCGCGTGCTGGAGGACACGATCGAGCGGTTCTCGAAAATCCGCACCGAACGGATTATCTTCACCAAGCTGGACGAGGCGGTGACGTTCGGCGTGGTGCTGAACGTGCTGCGGAAAGTGAAGAAGCGGCTGAGTTATGTGACGACCGGGCAGGAAGTGCCGCACCAGATCGAGCCCGGTCGGCCCGATCGGCTCGCGGCGCTGATGCTCGGCGAAACAGCAGACGGGCAAGGCGCCGGGCAGAGTGCCGGGCAAGGTGTCACCGGGGAAAGCGTGGTGTCGTCATGACGGTCGATCAAGCGGAAGCGTTGCGAGGGCTGGTCGCGGAGCAGCGCCGCGCCGCGGAGGCGGAGGACGTTCGCGTCGGTGAGGCGGGGCGCAACGGCAGCAACAACGGTGCGCCGACGCCGGCGCGGCCGCGCACGCTGGCCATCACCAGCGGCAAGGGCGGGGTCGGCAAGACCACGGTTTCGGTGAATTTGGCGGTGCAACTGGCGCAGATGGGCCGGCGCGTGCTGCTGTTGGACGCGGACCTGGGCACGGCAAACGCGGACGTGTTGTGCAACCTCACGCCGACGGGCAATCTCGCGCACGTCGTCGCCGGCCGGAAATCGCTGAGCGAAGCGGTGATGCCGGCGCCGGGCGGATTCAATTTGATACCCGGCGCCTCGGGCCTGGCGCAGATGGCGGCGCTGGGCGCGGCGGAGCGCGATCGGCTGATGGGGCAGATGAGCGAGTTGGAGGCGTCGACGGACCTGGTGTTGATTGACACGGCTGCCGGGGTTGGGCCGAATGTGCTGGGTTTTCTGGCGGTGGCGGACGAGGTGGTGGTCGTGACCACGCCGGAGCCGACGGCGATCACGGATGCGTACGCGGTGATCAAGACGCTGGTGCGTGAGCGGCGTCAGGTAGACGTTCGGTTGCTTGTGAACATGGTTCGCGAGGAGGACGAAGCGCGGTCGGTGTTCGAGCGCATCGGGGCGGTGTGCGAGCGGTTTCTGGGGGTTTCGCCGCGTTATGCGGGTTATTTGTGCAGTGATGCGCGGGTGCCGTTGTCGGTGCGTCGGCGCCGGCCGTTCGTGCTGGAGAGCCCGCAGACGCCGGCGAGCGAGTGCATGGAGCGGTTGGCGCATCGGCTGGATCGTCATGCGTCGTCGCCGCGCGGCGAAGGGTTGCTGCGGCGCATGGCGGGCTGGGTGGTGGGTTGAGGCGCGTTTTCATCTTTGTTTGCCGCTTCATGTGATCGCTTGAAGCGGGGGGCGGTTGCCAATCGCGAGCGGCTGGGGTGAAGGCCTGACATGGCGCGCTGGGCGCGCTGACGGATCATTGTTCCACAGTGACCTTATTTCCTTGTGGAAAAATTTCGTACAGGTCGGTGGGGGGCAGGGGTTCACAGTGGTGGGTAAAAGGTTAGAATGGCGACCTGACAAGCCCGAACGGACTGGGCTTTACGAGCAAAGGAGTGCTCACCATCCCGTCCCGTGTGATACCAGCTTGCTTTGCGCTTGTGGGATTCGCGGCCGCCGCGATCGTGGGCGGTTTCGTGGGTAACGAAACCGTCACGGTGTTATGGCGCGCGCTGCTGGTGATGGCGGCGTGCTGGCTGATCGGCCGACTGGTCAGCCACATCGCGCAGCGCACGCTCGGCGAGCACCTCGACCGTTACAAACAGCAGAACCCGATTCCCGACGACATCCCCTCCGTGGAGATCGAGCCGGCCGACGATGAGCCGGCCCCCGATCCCCAGGCGGAGGCGACGGTGTCGTCCACTTAACTGCCACCCGGCAAAAGCCGACGCGCTGCATGGGGGGATTACCAGGCAACGCGAAACCTCGGCCGCCGGCCTGACAACACGGCGAACGACGGCAAGGAGTAGGCGATGGCGAATAAGCGGCAAGCGACGAAGTCACCCTCGTCGGACCAGGCCAACATCGAGCATGTGTGGCAGGAGTATCGCAAGACCGGCAGCGAGGCGATGCGCAATAAGCTGCTCGAGCATTACCTGCCGCTGGTCAAGTACAACGCCGAGCGCATCCATGCCAAGCTTCCCGACGAGGTCGATGTCGAGGACCTCATGTCCGCGGGGATCTTCGGCCTGATGGACGCCATCGACGCCTTCGATGAGCACCGCGGCGTCAAGTTCGAAACCTACTGCGCCCCGCGCATCCGCGGCGCGATCCTCGACGAGCTGCGCTCCATGGACTGGGTGCCGCGCCTCGTCCGCTCGCGCAGCTCGCAGGTCGACACCGCGCGCCGCAATCTTCAGATGGAGCTCGGCCGCGTGCCCACCGAGGACGAGATCGCCGAGCGCATGAACCTCAAGAAAGACGAGTACGACAAGATCCGCAAGGATGCCGGCGCCGTCGGCGTTGTCTCGCTTTCGCGCAAATGGTTTGAAACGGACTCGAACAAGGACGTGCGCGAGATCGACGTGCTCGAGGACGCCAAGCAGGTCAACCCGCTCGGCACCGTCTCCAAGCGCGACCTCAAGAACCTGGTCACCAAGGGCCTCTCCCGCGCCGAGCGCCTCATCGTCATTCTCTACTACTACGAGGAGATGACGATGAAGGAGATCGGCACCACGCTCGACCTCTCCGAGTCGCGCGTCAGCCAGATGCACAGCTCCATCCTCGCGCGTCTCAAGGCCCAGCTCCAGCATCGCCGCAAGGAACTGCACGCCGAGGCGGAATGACCGCCCACGTCCTCATGCTGTGAAGCGCCGCGGCTCCGCCGCGCTCCGTCGCCCGCCCACTTGACTCCCCTCGACAACCTGCCGAACATACCTGCCCCATGGCCGACCTCCAGGCGACAGTTGAGCACGCGCTGCGCGACGCCGTCCGCGCCGCGCTCGGCGCCGAACACGCGGACACCGATCCGCTCGTGCGCCCCGCGACCGATCCGAAGTTCGGCGACTTCCAGGCCAACCTCGCCATGCCGCTCGCCAAGACGCTGAAGCAGAAGCCGCGCGACATCGCCGAGCGCATCCGCGAGCCGCTTGCGCAGAACGACCTCTTCGACCACGTCGACATCGCCGGCCCGGGCTTCATCAACATGACGCTCAGCCCGGTCGCGCTCCAGCAGCACACCGCCGCCATGCTCGCCGATGCGCGTCTGGGCCTGCCCGAGGCCGAGCCGGAGACGGTCGTGGTCGACTACTCCGGCCCGAACGTCGCCAAGGAGATGCACGTCGGGCACCTGCGGCCGACCAACATCGGCGACGCCCTCGTCCGCGTGCTCGAGTTCGCCGGCCACCACGTCATCCGCCAGAACCACCTCGGCGACTGGGGCACCCAGTTCGGCCGCGTGATGCTCGGGTTGTGGTATGAGGCGGTTGCCCTCAAGAAGGGGGAGCAGGATCGCCTTGAGCGGTGGATAAGGGAAGTCGCGAACCTTCCGAAGAAGAGTCCAGACGAATCATCCGATGAGGAGCGAGCACGCCGTACCGCCGAGGACGAATTACTCAGTGAAATTGTTCCATGGCATGTTGCCGCGTATGAGGAGGATCCAAAAGGCGACACATACTTCATCCCCTATATCAAAGAGTCATTTCCAAATCTTGATCGCCTTCAGGTCTTGTACACCTTTGCGACATCGCTGACGGATCTTGAATCCGCAAAAGAGCGCATCATTCCCAACCGACAGTATGGCGAACGACCGCTCGCAGCATTGCCGAGTCTGATCGCGACATTTGTACAGAATCCTGACATCCAAGACAATGAACAGGAAAGGATTGCATGGGAGAAGTGTGTCGATGTGACCGTCAATGCGTGCCAGCGCATCTATGACCGACTTGACGTCCTTCTTAAGCCTGATGACGTGCGCGGCGAAAGTTTCTACAACGACAAGCTCCAGCCGCTCGTCGCTGACCTCGAAAAAGCCGGCCTGCTCCAGGAAAGCCGCGGCGCGCGCGTCGTG
>JBMCXL010000001.1:0-30404 GCA_048621015.1 Phycisphaeraceae bacterium | reverse complement strand
GGCGCAGGTAGGTGACATAATCGCCGCTCAGCTCCAGGCTGCGCGGCCCGAGTACGACAGGATGGCAGCCGAAGTTGACCAGCAGCGCCTCGCGTCGGCCGTTCGGCCGGCGCACCGCCGCGAGCAGGATCGTCGGGTCGTAGTAGCCGGTGTGCTTGCCGTCGGGGTCCTGCCACTGATTGCCCCACGTGCCGTCGGCATGTTGGACCCTGCGGTTGTGGCCGATCCCGGGCGCCGCGGTCTGCGCGACCTCAAATGAACCGGGCGCGGCGTGCTCCAGCGCGCGCTGCACCAGCGCAACGAGCTTGCCGGGGAGTGATTCGAGGTAGCGATGATCCGGCGCTTGAAGTGATTCGCCGCGGCCGAACGCAATGGTGCACGGCCCCGAGTGCGTGTGCGTGCCAGCAAGGACGATGGCGCTGGCGGGAATGGCGGTCGCCGCGGCGATCGCTTCGCGGATGCGGCGGGCATACGCATGGGTGTAGCCGATCGTATCGCAGGTGATCAGCGCCCATGGCGTGGTACCGTCCGGCCCCTTGCAGACCAGCGCATCGGCGCGCAGCGGCTGCGCGACACGCACCGAGCGGCGCGCGGTGTAGCCAACCATCACCGTGCCGACCGGCGGCGTGATGTCGATGCTGGCGATGCCGATGTGCAGGGCGCTGGGCTGATCCGTCATGCCGGCTGAGACGAAGGTTGAATCAATTCATCAACGTTTTCACGGATCTTTGCCACGGCTTGGGCGATCCGGTCGAGCCAGGCATCATCCAGCAGCAGCGTCTGGTGTGTAAACGTGCAGAGCTCCTGCTCCGCGAGGCGCTTGGCGACGGGGCAATCCACCTGCTCATACCGGCAGTGGGTGTGCTCGGCTGGCACCTCGAGCTCGCGGAACAGGGAATAATCATACAGCGCCCGGTTGTAGCCCTTCCCGACGCCTGGCACACCTTCGGCGCGAAGCGCTTCGAGGAAGCGGTCGCGCGGCAGGCCTTTGAAGGCTTCCTGGTTGTAGCGATAGACGTAGAAGTAGAAGCCGCGGCGGGTGATGCGCTCGTCCGGCGGCTGGGGCTCGATCCCTTCGATCTCGTTCAGCGCGGCGTCGAGCCGTTCGCACGCCTCGTTGCGACGCGCGACCTGCGCCTTGAAGCGCGGCATCTGCGAATGCAGCAGCGCGCCCTGGAGATCGGTCAGTCGCAGGTTGGAGGCGGGCTCGTGGAACTCGTAGAGCCCCTTGTGCTCGAGTCGTCCGAGGTTGTGGAAGCGGTACGCGGCGCGCCAGCGATCGAGCGAGTTGGTGACGATCAGGCCGCCTTCGCCCGCGGTCAGCGCCTTGAACTGCTGGAAGGAGAAGGTGCCGTACTCACCGAACGTGCCGACGCCGTGACCGCGCCATTGCGAGCCGTGCGCGTGGGCGCAGTCCTCGATGAGCGCGAGGTTGTGCTTGCGCGCGATGCGGGGCAGGCGGTCCATGTCGGCGGGATAGCCGCCAAAGTGGACGAGGCAGATCGCGGTGGTGCGCGGGCTGATGGCCGCCTCGATCGCATCCGGATCGATCTGGGCGGTGTACGGGTCCACGTCAACGAAAACCGGGTAGGCGCCCAGCGGCAGACAGGCCGAGGCAGTCACCACGAACGAGATGGCGGGCACGATCACCTCGTCGCCGGCCTTGACGCCGGCGGCGCGCAGCGCCACTTCCACCGCCGTGGTGCCGCTGTTGAGCGCCAGCGCATGGTTGGCGCCCTGGTAGTCGGCGAACGCCTTTTCGAACTGGCCGGTGCGGGATTGCGCCTGTGCCTCGGCCGTGCCGCCGCGCCACCACTGGCCGCTGCGAAAGACCTCCAGCAGCGCTTGTTCATCCCGCGTGTCGAAGATGGGCCAGCATTGCTCTGGTGGGGTTTCGATGACGGGCGCGCCGCCTTGAAGTGCCAACTGTGCCATCACCTCTCTCCTGCTTCATGGCGAGCGTTGGCGCTTGCATCGAAAGCATGCCACCAGCGGGCGCCCTCACCCCAATGTGTCGCCGCCACGCAGCGTTTCAGCGTGCGGGCGGCAGATCGTGACGATAACGCTCCCACATTTCCCGCATCAAAGGCGGGCTCAACGCATCACCCATCTCTCCGCGATCGAGAATTCGCTGATAGTGGCCGGGAAACTCATCGCCCATTGCCTTTTTCAACACTTCGAGCTGCGCGAGGTGATCCTCGGTCATCCAGCGATCGACGTAGGCGAAGAACAGTTCGTCGCCCCAGTAGTCAACCGCGCGCATCATGTGCGCCGCCAGCGCCTGGCCGACCCACATCTTGCTCGTGCAGCATCGGCGATAGCCCTCGCTGCGGAACGTATCCCATTCGCTGGGATGCGCCAGCTCGGTGGGCGCGTCCACGTGGATGGGATGGCTCTCAAAGGCCACCGCTCCGCCGGACCAGGGCTCACCGGCGACGACCTGCATGTCCTCGGCGAACTTGAACTCGGGCCGGGTCTTGCTCGGCTCACGCATCGCGGTATCGTCGAGCATCATGCCCGAGAAGATCAGCGCCCATTTGCGTCCGCCGCCGAAGCCGCCGTGGCCGCGGAACAGATCGTCCCGGCCGCCCTCGTCGCGCAGGAAGCCGAAGGTATCGATGCCGTACTGAACGTAGTGAATCAGCAGCGGCTCCTTTTCCGCGGCCGGGTAATCCAGGTGCAGCAGCAGCGCGGCGGTGGAGATGTTGTGCACCATCTCCCGGCCGTAGCGCGGCATGTTGAGCGCCGCATTCCCGTAGCCCCAACGCACGTGCTCCACCCACGGCCGCTGAAACGCGCGCGCCCATTCGGACAGCTCCTCCGGCGCCGAGCTGGGCAGAGGCAGGCTGTGAAGCAGCTCGCGGCGCAGGTTACGGGCGAGGTAGATCCGGTTCTGCTTGTCCACGTAAGACGGACGGAACGCATCGGCCGGCACCGGCGCGTCCATGCACGTCAGCACCGCGGCGGCGAGGACGGGTTGGCCGTGCCCGCGATAGTCGCGCAGCGGACCGGGCGCGCTGATGGTGGAGACCAGCGCATCGCCCGGCTGCATCTCGATCGGTGGCTCGTCGAACAGGTCGGCGTTATAGAAACCGTGCGCGAGCCGGCTGTCGTAGGCGCCTTCGTCGCTGTCCGTCGGCGGATTCAGCATCGAGCCGTGGCGCGCCCAGCGGTCCTTGCGATGCTCGTCGCTCACCTCGCTCAGTCGCGGTTTGTCGACCAGTTCCCAGTCCGGATGCTCAACGACTTCCTGCCCGAACAAAGGGTCGGGGTCGATCCCGGTGACCGTCACCGGGCCGACCACGTACCAGTCGCCGGTGACGAACTGACCGGCGGGCACGGGCTCGCTGAATGTCCAGGTGATGCCGTATTGCGTGATCGACTCGACGCGCTCGAGTTCGTCCAGGGAGGGCGCTTCGGGCGCGTTCTCGGCGGTGTAGATGGGGTCGACGGGGCCGGTGTAGAGGTGGTTGGGATGATCGTTCTGGCCGCGATCATTCGACCAGGTCGGGCGGGTGGGGCCTTGTTTTTCGTCGGCGCGCGCGGTGGTGGGCCCGACGACCAAGCCCAGCGCCACCGTTAGGGCCAGCATGGCTTTGAGGGGAAGGTTGCGCAACGGGGCTCTCCTTGCATCCTGACTTTCGATCCGGTGTAGCCTAACTTCCGTCTTATCGTGTGTCAATCGTTTGACTAACGGGTTTTCAGCCTTCTCGTCAATTGACGGATCCGAGGGCAACAGGGCGGCGCGGCGGCCGGGGCGACACCGGCCACCGTGCCTTCATGCATCGAATACCGCCCCCTTCAACCGAAGATCCTCCGCCAGATGACAGCGCACGTACCGCCCAGGCTCGACCTCGCGCAACTCGGGCGCTTCCTCGCGGCATCGCTGCTCCGCATAAGGACACCGCGGATGGAAGAGACAGCCCGACGGAGGGTCGGAAGGATCAGCAACCTCACCCGACAGTGGCTGTCGCTCCGTTCGTCGCTTCGGGTCCGCCACGGGCACGGACGCCAGCAGCGCTTCCGTGTAGGGGTGCCTCGGCTCCCGGAAGATGCTCTCGACCTCCGCCACCTCCACGAGCTTGCCCACGTACATCACCGCGATGCGATCGCAGATGTGGCGGACGACGCTCAGATCGTGCGCGACGAAGATGTAGGTCAGCCCCAGTTCGCGCTGCAACCGCATCAGCAGATTCAGCACCTGCGCCTGCACGGACACGTCCAGCGCGGACACTGGCTCGTCGGCGACGATCACCCTCGGATGCAGCGCCAACGCCCGTGCGATGCCGATGCGCTGGCGCTGTCCACCGCTGAAGGCGTGCGGATAGCGTGACAGGTGCTGCGGCCGCAGCCCGACCTGCGCCATCAGCTCCCGCACGCGTGCTTCACGCTGTCGCCGACGGGTCATGCCGTGCACCAGCAGCGGCTCGCCCACGATGTCGAGCACCGTCATGCGCGGGTTGAGCGAGGAATACGGGTCCTGAAAGACCATCTGGATGTGCTTGCGCACTTCGTGCAGGCGATTCTTGTCGACGGCTCCAAGATCGACCGGCTCCCCGTTGATGCGCAGCTCGATGCGCCCCGCGGTGGGCTCAAGCGCGCGGAGAAGCGTGCGCCCCACCGTCGTCTTGCCGGACCCCGATTCGCCCACGAGCCCGAGGCATTCGCCTTCATACAGATCGAAATCGACACCGTCGACCGCCTTGACATGGCCCACGACGCGGTTGAGCAGGCCGCGCTTGATGGGGAACCACCGTTTCAGCCCGCGCACGCGCAGCAGCGGTTGGGTCTGTTCGACGGTCGCGCCGTTCGCTGCGGTCGAGTCGTTGGAGGAAGGGGTTTCACTCAACCTTGGACTCCTCATGGCGCAGCAGGCAGGCGTTGCCGTGATCGGGGATCGTCTCGATCAGCGCCGGGCGCGCCCCCACGTCGCACTTGCCCGGCACGGCTTCGTCGCAGCGGGGGTGAAATGGGCAGCCCGCAAGCTGCTGGTACGGATCGGGGACCGAACCGCGAATGACCTGCAATTCCGTCTTGCGCTGAACCGAGGCGCCGGGGATCGACTTGAGCAGCGCCCGGGTGTACGGATGCTGCGGGTTCTCGAACAGTTCATTCGTCTCGGCGCGCTCGACGACACGGCCCATGTACATCACCGCCACCTCGTCGGCGATCTCGGCCACGACGCCCAGGTCGTGCGTGATGAACATGATCGACATGTTCAGCTCCCGTTGCAGCTCGCGCATCAGCCGCAGGATCTGCGCCTGAATCGTCACGTCCAGCGCGGTGGTGGGCTCGTCGGCGATGAGCAGCGCCGGCTCGCAGCACAGCGCCATGGCGATCACCGCGCGCTGTCGCAGGCCGCCGCTCATCTCGTGCGGGTGCTGCTTGAACCGGCGCGGCGCATCGGGCATGCCCACGCGCTGCATCATGTGGATGGCATGCCGGCGCGCCGCCGCCTTACCGAGACGCATGTGCAATCGGACGGCCTCGACGATCTGGCTGCCGACGGTGTGTACGGGGCTCAGCGCGGTCATCGGCTCCTGAAAGATCATGCCGATCTGGTTGCCGTGCACCCGCCGGATCGCTTCGCCATCGGCGTGCAACGTGGCCAGGTCGATCGGCTCGCCGGCGTCTTCGGGGTCGAACAGGATCTCGCCTTCCACGATGCGCCCCGGCTTGTTGATGAGGCGCATGATCGAGTAGCCGGTCATGCTCTTGCCGCAGCCGGATTCGCCGACGATGCACAGCGTCTTGCCGCGGTGAAGCTCCAGGTCCACGCCATCCACCGCCCTGACGGTGCCCGCATCGAGCAGGAAGTGCGTCTTGAGGTTGCGCACGCGCAGCAGAGGCGCATCCTCGCGTGTCGCGCTGATGCGGGCGTCGTCAACCGGTTTGGCAGGAGTGGGCGCCATCATGATTCCGTTACTGTGCGTAAGGGTCGGCAGCATCGCGCAGGCCATCACCAACGAAATTGAACGCCAGCACGGCGAGCACCACCGCCACCGCTGGCGTCAGCAGCCAAGGTTGCATCGCCACCGCCTGAATGTTCTGCGCTTCCTGAAGCAGCACACCCCAGCTCGTCACCGGCGGCCGCAGGCCCAGGCCCAGAAAACTCAGCGCCGTCTCACCAAGGATCATCGCGGGCACGGTCAGCGTCAGACTCACGACGATGTGGCTCATGAAAAGTGGCAGCAGGTGGCGAAACATCACGCGGCGGTGGCTGGCGCCGGCGATCAGCGCGGCGGTTGCGAAATCCTCTTCGCGCAGCGAAAGCACCTTGCCGCGCACCTGGCGCGCCAGCCGCGTCCAGCCGATGATGCCCAGCACGACGGTGATGCCGAAGTAGATGAGAATCGGCGACCAGTGCGCGGGCAGGATCGCGGCCAGCGCCATCCACAGCGGCAGCGTGGGGAAAGCCTGGATGATCTCGATCACGCGCTGGATGACCGTGTCGATGAACCCGCCGAAGTAGCCCGAGATCGCGCCGAAGATCAACCCGAGCACGAAGCTGACGGTGACGCCGACCAAGCCGATGGTGAGCGAGATGCGCGCTCCGTAGATGATGCGCGAGAAGAGGTCATGGCCCAGCGAATCGGTGCCGAGCAGGTGCAGCGTGCCCTTTGTCGCTTGAAGGGAAGGTTGGCCGTTCTCCGCGTTTTGCACCGGGATCGGCTCGCCCACGCCGAACAGGTGAAGGTTCGTGTGGAACAGGCCCCAGAAGCGGTAAGTCTCCTCGCCGCGTGCGAGCAGCTTCAGAGGATAGCGCTGCGTGCGGTCTTCCTCGTAGATGCGTTCGCGCGTGACGGGGTGGCGCTCGCTGATCAGGCCGTAGACGAACGGCCAGACATGCAGCCCATCGTCCGAGACGAATCGCACGCGCTGCGGCGGCGCGTAAGCATAAGCGACATCGCCATGCTCCAACGGATAGGGCGCCACGAACTCGCAGAACATGCCGACCGCGTAAAGCACCAGCAGCACCAGCGCCGACCACACCGCCAACCGGTGCTTGCGGAACTTCCGCCACATCAGCCGCCATTGCGAGGCGGTGAGCACCTCGGCGGCCTCCGTCTCAACGACAGCATCCGCGGGGCGGTTGGTGCGCGCATCGTATTGTTCGGCTACCGCCATGACTTAACGGCTCCCTCCTTCATACCGGATGCGCGGGTCCAGCCACAGCAGCAACAGATCGGACAGAAGCGTGCCGAGCACTGTCAGCACCGCCATCAGCATGATGATGCTTCCCGCGAGGTACATGTCCTGGTTCATCAGCGCCTGAAGCAGCAGCGGTCCCACTGTTGGCAGGCCGAGCACCACGCCCACGATGACTTCGCCCGAGATGATCGCCGGCAGCACCCATCCCACCGTGCTCACCAGTGGATTGAGCGCCACGCGCACGGGATACTTGAGCGTCAGCTTCCAGCGCTTGAGCCCCTTGGCGCGGGCGGTGACGACGTACTGCTTGCCGAGTTCGTCCAGCAGGTTGCCGCGCATCACGCGGATCATGCCGGCCGTCCCCGCGGTGCCGATCACGATCATCGGCACCCAGATGTGCTTGGCCAGGTCGAGCAGCTTGCCCCACGACCACGGCGCGTTGCGGTACTCCAGCGAGAACAGGCCGCCGGTGGTGTCGAAGTAGACCTGGCCGACGTACATGAACACCAGCGCCAGCAGAAAGTTCGGCATCGCCAGGCCGATGAACCCCAGGAACGTGAAGAGGTAATCGCCGACCGAGTACTGCCGCGTTGCCGAATAGATGCCGATGGGAATCGCCACGACCCAGGTGAACAGCAGCGTGCACAGCGACAGGGCGATCGTCAGCGGCAGTCGCTCGGCGAGCAGGGCGGTGACCGGCCGATCGAGCTCCATCGACCGGCCGAGGTCAGGCGTCTTCAGGCGCGGCCAGTTGAAAACGCGTTCACCGTCGTCGTTCTCAATCCAGAGGTAATCCCCCTCCGCCGGTTGAAAGCCGAACGGCAGAAGATCGTTCAGCCACTTGGTGTATTGAATCATGAACGGATCGTCGAGGTTGAACTCCTCGCGCAGCCGCTCGATCTGGTCGCGATCGACCTGCTGGCCGCTCTCTTCCAGCGCGAGGATGTGCATCGTCAGAAAGTCGCCCGGCGGCGCCTGGATAACCGCGAATGAGACGAACGAGATCACCAGCAGCGTCGGCACCAGCCACAACAACCGTCGGAGAATCAGGGCCAGCATCGCTTAGCGCTCCTCCGTGGTGTCAATGGCGTAGCACTCCGGCGCGGTGACCCCGGGGCTGCGGAACACGAATCCATAAACCGCGCGGTCGGGCACGTTGCGAAAGCGCTCGTGCTTGAGCACCAGCTTGGGCACCTCGCCCACCAGTCCCGTCACCCACAGGTTCTCGCGGTTGATCGCGTTGATCTCTTGCCACAGCCGGATGCGCTGCTGGGCATCCGGCTCGACCTCGATCCGATTCCAGAGCTCGAACAGCGATGCGATTTCGGTCGAGGGCGTCGCGCCCGCTTCGCCTTCGCTCTGATGCCAGCGGCGATAGGCGGGCGCCCAATCCGAGCCCGGCCCGACCGGCACGAACCAGCGCGGATCGACAAGCGGCATCTTCTCGTTCTCGCCCCACCAGATCACCACGTCGTGCTGGCGCGCCACCTGGCGATTGTTGATCAGCGGGCCGGCCATCAAGCGCACCTGCGCATCGATGCCCACCGCGCGCCAGTGCGACGCGAGCAATCGCAGCGCCTTCGCCGAACCGACCGCCGGCGAGACTTCCAGCAGAATCTGGAGCGGCCGACCATCCGGGCGCAGGCGAAAACCATCCGCTGAACGCTGGTCGAGCCCCAGTTCGTCCAGCAACGCGTTCGCCTTGTCCGGATCGTGCGCCAGGTGCGCGCGCTCGTAGCGGCGCGAGTAATACGGCGAGCCCTTCGGCGGCGCCATCTGACGCGGCGTGCCGAGGCCCATGTACTGCACCTGGTTGATCGCCTCGCGATCGATCGCGTGCGACATCGCGATGCGAAACTTCCGCTCGTTGAACAGTTCGCGAAGAAACGGATCGCCTGCCCGGTTGATGTTGAACGCCACCGCCAGCTCGCCACCGCCGCCCGGTTCCCATTCCAGCACGCGGTAATTGCCCGCCTCGGCTTTGCGCGCGAACAGCGCGTAATTGTCGAACTCCACGCGCCGCGCCTGCATCCCCACGTTCCCACCGATGAGCTGAAGGTTGATCAGCTCCGCATCCATCCATTCAAAGACGAGGCGATCGATATAGGGCAACTGGTTGCCCGCGTCGTCCACCTTCCAGTAATAAGGATTGCGCTCGAACGGCCACGCCTGCGTCGTTGGTGCTTCGCGGGGAACCCACGCCCACAACCGGGGACACGCGGGATTGCGGTAGCCCTGCTTGTCGCGGAACAGGCCGCGGATACTCCGTGCGTTTGCTTCGCGCATCCGTCGGCGCAGCGCCGCGCTGGAGGTGAAGTCTTCGTGGAACTGCTCGAGGTAGTGCCGGGGATACTGGAGCATGTGCATGTACGGATCGAGCGACGCGAGCTGGATCGGCAGCAGCGGGTTTGGTGCCTTGAAGCGAAAGATGATCGTGTGGTTGTCGACCTTTTCCAGCTCCATCGGCTCGCCGCCGCGCATGAACGCGCGCGGGATCGAGCCCGTGTAGGTGTGGCTGCGAATGACGTGCTCGTACCAGAACAGGATGTCGTCCGCCGTGAAGGGATGTCCATCCGACCAGCGCACACCCTTGCGCAGATAGATGGTGTGCTCGCGCGCATCGTCGCTCGCTTCCCATCGGCTGGCCAGGTTCGGAATCAGATCGTCGCCGTCGGGATCCCAGCGGATCAACGACTCATTGCCGATCCGAAAGAGCATGTTGACGATGTGCGAGATCTGGTTGATGTCGTAGCGCCGCCATGTGCCGCCGTACGGCCCGCGCTGCTCGGGCGGCACGATCACCAGCGGCTCGTCAGGCAAGCGCGCCGCGACCGGCGGCAACGCGCCGGCCTCAACGGGCGCGTCGAACATCGGCGCCTGCTGGAACGATCGTTCTCCGTCGCTCTCGCCGCGCGACCATGGCTCGACACGGTGATGGCCGATCTTGGCGCGGCCGGCCTCCCGCTGCGCCTGCGCCTTCGCGCTCGCCCGCGCCTGCGCGATTGTCCGCTCACCTGCACCGGGCAACGCCCAGACCAGGGCTGCGATGGCCTGCACCACCAGGATCAACCCCAGGCAGACGACGGCCAGCCGGAGCGTGAACCCCAACACCTTCTTGACCATGGTGGGCCGGCCTTTCCTGTGCAAGACACGAATCCCGAAACGCCGAACCCGGCTTGCCGACACGCATATGCAGACGAACCGAAGCCAGGGACAAGTCGGACGGGAAGCATCCGGCAGCGCGGCGGTGATGGATCGCCACGATGTGAACCGGCCGATTCACGTACACGCGGGCAGGTTCAGCCGGACACGGCAGATGCGCCGCTCTCCGCCTCGGCGAGCCTGCCAGGCCCCCGCGCCCGATCGCGCGCCCCATACAGCCGGCCCTTCGCACGCCGGGATGACGCTGGCCAGCATATCGCGCGAAATTGTTGTGTCAATCGCTTGACAAGCCTGCATGATTCGGTATGTTCAAGCCATGGACAAGGCTGCCCGCTTATGGAAAGGCCGGCGGCCCGGGTGCATCTCGTTGCGGCGTCGGCGGGCACGGCGCTCATTTCATGAAGGGGTATTCAAGATGGCTGGCCGAAACCTTGTTGGTGAAAATGCGGAGATCGTGTCCGGGAGGTGGGGGCGGTGCTCAGCCTTTACCCTGGTCGAGTTGCTCGTGGTCATCAGCATCATTGCGTTGCTGATCGGCCTGCTGCTGCCGGCCCTCCAGGCGGCGCGGGAGGCGGCGCGGACGGTCCAGTGCGGCGCCAATTTCCGGCAGATCGGCGTCGCCGCGCACAAGTTCAGCCACGAGTGGGAGGGACGCTTCCCGGGTCAGGGGCCGAGCCACAATTACGTGGATGTATTCAACGAACTCGCTTTCGATAGTGATCAGGAGATCTTGCAGCATCTCGGGACGGAACCTGAAGGCAAGAAACTCTATTGCCCGTCGATCGAGCCGCATCCGGGAACGCCTACGTTTGCGCGTGCCTACGGCTACAACCGATGGGCGGCGGGAGGACAGAGCAGTGATCCCCTCTGGCTGGGCAAGCTTGGCAAAATGGCCGACTCGATTCCGCCCGGATGGGGCGGTCATGCGCTTGGCACGCAGGCGGACCTGTTCGTGCGGCCTTCGGAACAGTTTCTGTTTCGGGAGATGGAGACCGGCTCTGATCACGCCATTCACCGCTGGCCGTGGAACGACGGCAGTGTCACCGACCGGCTCAACGACGACGGCCGAGCCTGGACCGCGGTCGGCGGCCGTTACGCCTTTCGGCATCATCTGAGCGGCAATTTCCTCTACATCGACGGCCACGTCGCTGCGTTGAAACCGGGTCAGCCGGTGAACCTGGTGAAGCAGTACGAGCCGACAGAGCCGTGATGAGTCGGGCCGAGGCCGCCTCGATAAACGCTTGCCGGTCATTTCGTGAAGGGCTACTGTGATGGGTGGGAGGTGCCTGTCCAGGTCGAGCCCAGGCATGTGACGGCATAGCGCGTGGCCTTCGCAGGCACATCCCCGTTTGGCGCATGCGCAGGTGAGAGCGCCTCGTGAGCGCGCGCTCTGCGCGACGCCTGTTCATGCAACCCGAAGGGAGGGCCGCACGCTTGGCCGCCGTGACGTCATTGCGAGACATCGCTGAGGAGTTGAACGTCAGCGTGTCGTTCGTGTCGAAGGTGCTCAGCGGGCGGATGAGCACGTCCAGCGCAAGCCCGCGCATGGTCGAGCTTATCCATGCCAAGGCCGAGGAACTGGGCTATCGGCGCAACCGCGTGGCGACGGCGCTGGCGACGGGCCGACAGGAAACCATCGCGGTGTTCATTCACCGCATGGGCACGCACGGCTCGGGCAACACCGAGGCGCTGCTGCAAGGCATCAGCGAGGGCGCGGCCCGCACGCACCAGCGGTTGTGGCTGGAGTTTTTCCGTACCAGCGAGGAGTACCGCCAGCGCCAACCCGACGTCCATCGCGGTGATGTGGACGGCCTGATCATGGCGGGCGTGGCGCACGCCAGCCTGCTTCCGGAGGTGCTCAAGGCGGAAGCCGCCGGCGTGCCCGTGGTGACGGTGCACAACCAGCCGCTCCATCCGAAGGTGCCCAACATCGGCAGCGACCAGGTCGAGGTGATGCGCCTCGCGACGGAGCATCTGCTGTCCAACGGCGTTCGCCGGCCGGTGTACATCGGCGGCGGCGAAGGGATGCGCGAGGCGGGTTTCCGCCGCGCGCTCGAGGAGCACGGCCTGACACTCGAGCCCGAGCGCATCTTCACCGACGGTCGAACGAAACATCCCCACACGACTTACCTGTACGAGGAGGGCGTCGCTGCCGTCGAGCACTGGCTCGAGCGCGGCATCGCGTTCGACGGCATCGTGGCCGCCTCCGACCAGCAGGCGATCGGCGCCATGCACACCCTGTTGCAGCGCGGCTTCAAGGTGCCCGAAGACGTCAAGCTGATCGGCGTCGATGACTCGCCGCTTTGCCGGTACGCCATGGTGCCGCTCAGCTCCGTGTCTGAACGGTACGAAGAGCAGGGACGGCAGGCGATCGAGCTGCTGCTGCGGCGAATCGCGGGTGAGCGGGTTGAATCGATGGTGATCGCGCCGACCGTGCACGCCCGCGCCACATCTCAGGGCAACCAGCGCCGGGCTTGACGGGTCGCCGCGCGCAGCGGCCGCAGGTCATTGCCTCGATTGCTCGCGGTGGCGCCGATGGCGCTTGCCAGCGGGCGCAAACACGCCATTCAACGGTGGTCACGCTGTGAAAAGCCGGTGCGTGGCCCATGCCCTTCCTCGGTTCCAGCGCGATTCGCGATTAGAGCCTGTCCAGACGGTGCGCGGCAAAAACGAATTGCATGACAGGAGACGGGGGGTTGATTCCGCGGACTCAATTCGTTAGAGTGCATCCGCCGCGCCTGTCAATCGCTTGACTATCGGGGTTCAGCTTACCTCACCTTCAGATCTCCGGAGCTTCATGATGATCCGACTCGGACTTTTGGTGCCAGCAGTCGTCCTGGTTTCGCTCAGTCCCGCGTGGGTGTCGGCGCAAGCACCGCCGCTTGAGCCGATCGAATCGGTCGAGATCGGCCAGCACCGGGAGTTCCGCGTCAATGGCGAACCCTTCCTCCCGCTCATGCTCTGGCTTCATAGCGAGGTGCGAATCGAGGACGGTCTGTCGATCGGCGTCAACACCTTCGCCGGCAACGGCGGCGAGTTGAGCCCCGATGCGTACATGCAGCAGCTTTCCGACGCGGGGTTGTATGGCGTGCTCCATCTCCACCGCGACATCGCCGGTCACGATCACCTGCTGGCATGGATCCATCGCGACGAACCTGACATGCCCGAACGGGTCAGCGAGGCCCGCATCACGCCCGGCCCCGACCTGAAGCCCAACCCGAGCACCCCGCTGCACCGATTGGTCGATGGCAAGCCGTTCAACTGGGCGGTGCTCGATCCGCTGGAAGGGGCCGAGGTGACCATCAAGTTGCAGGAGCCTGCGACGATCGAGGCGGTGGCGCTGCGCCTCACGATCTCCGAAAGGCTGGCGCGGGCGAAGGAAGTGACTTTCCTCAGCGACGGCCAGCCGCTGTTGCGGGCGGAGTTGGAAAACCGCAAGGGCGAGCAGCGCTTCGAGCTCGACAACCCCACGCGGATCGAGCAGCTCACCCTCCGCGTCGAGTCCGTCTATCCGGGCGATCGCGTCTGGGGCTCGATCAGCGAAGTGCTGGCCTACACGTCGGAGGACGAAAACGTGCTGCTGGCGCCGACGGTCGATCAGGCGCGCACGCCGGTGGAGGAGGTGGCCGAGGTCTATCAAAGGGCGCGGGCGATGGAGCCGGTGCGGCCGATGCTGGTGACCTTTACCACGCACTTCGCATCATGGAGCAATCGGTACGACACGGCCTACCAACAGGAGATTTACCCGCGCTACGTGCGGCACGCCGACGTGATCGGCTACGACCTGTATCCGATCTTCGGCTACAACAAGCCGGAGTGGCTGGACCGCGTGGGGCGCGGTGTCACGCAACTGCGCGAGCTGGCGGGGGACAAGCCCGTGTACGCCTGGATCGAGACGAGCAAGGGCAGCCGCTGGATCGACTACGACGAGCAGCTCGACGTCGAGCCGCGCCACACGCGCGCCGAGACGTGGATGGCGCTGATCCGCGGCGCGACCGCCATCGGCTATTTCACGCACCGCTGGCATCCGAGCTACGAGCAGTTCGGCATCAGCGAGCCGATGCGCGCCGAACTGGCGGAACTCAACGCGCGGCTGACGCGCCTCGCCCCCGCGCTGCTCGCCGCGCCCGCGGAGCGGGAGATCGCCATGGAACTGCAAGCGGACGATGAATCGATCCCGCAGCACTTCAAAGTGACCCGGCATGAGGGGCATGTTTATCTGTTCGCGCAGAACATCGACATGGACGAGCGCGCCGGCCAGGCGCGCTTCCGGGTGGAAGGGCTCGAAGCGGGGACGGAGATCGAGGTGCTCGACGAGGAACGGACGATCCGCGCCGACAGCGAGGCGTTCGGAGATGCGTTCGACCCGCTCCAGGTGCATGTGTACCGGTGGCCGCAGTGAGAGGGGTGAGCAAACCCACCTCGTGACCGGTACGCACCTCCAGCTCCGGACAGCCTGGCGCGCATCCAGACGCGCCTGCATTGAGGCGAGGCGGCCGGCATCGCGTGTCCGACTGATCACCACACCGTCGGGCACCGGGGCGTCCAGCGGCACGCTGCGTGGTCAACGCTCATTCAACTGCGCTCGCCGCCAGCGTCGGATGGCTTCGCGGACCGCTTCGAGGTTGCGGGTGCTGATCGCCCGGTCGTGCGCGCCGGGATAGATGCTGACCGCCTGGGCGGGGAACGGCGCATTGATGTCGTCCCACGGCCCGGTCGCGTAGTCGTAGTAGTTGAGCACGGAGAAGAAGCTCCAGCCGTCGCGGTCCAGCGCCTGGGCACGCTCGCCCAGGGACAGCATGGCGTGCGGGGCGTTCGGGGCCTTCTCGTCGAAGCAGGGCGTGGTGTAGAACAACTGCACGTCGCCGATAGAGCGGACGAGCTTGGTGTGCTCATGCTCCTTTTCGGGTTGGAAATGGTTGATATAGGGGCAGAAGACGTCGATGTAGGGAGCCATCGCGCTGACCGTTTCTGTGCTCACATTTTGGTGCTCGCCAGGGTTGCACCACACCGCCACGTCGGGCGCCCACGCTTGCAGGTTCTTCGCACCGTCCACCCAGCGGTCGACCGACTTGTCGTGCGGCTCGTCAAACAGTTCCCACGTCCATTCGCTCCTGTCCAGGCCCACGTCCGTCACGGCATCGATCACGCGACGCACGCGCGCCTCATCATCCGGCACACCCAGCTTGAGCACGAACCGGCGAATGCCCAGCGCCTCCATCTGGTCGGCGGGCAACGCCTTTTGGTAGATCAGGTTGAATCCGACGTCCGTGAACATACGCCACGCATGCGGCGTACTGTAAGGCGCGGCCCAGCCACCGACCAACGGCTTTGGCGTCTTCGCGTAGCCGAGATCCTGCGCATGCAAACGCAGCGGCAACGTGTGCGAGCCGATCGTCAGCGTGCCTTCGTGCGTACCGGCATTCAAGTCGCGCGCATCGAGTGTCAACCACAGAGCAACGCTGCGATGCGGCTGCGCGGTGACGGTGCGGCGCGCCAGCAACGGCATCGGCTGCCAGCCGTAGCCCTTGCTGAGCTGATAGGCGACCACGCGCCAGCGCACGTGATCCCCAAGCGCACCTGTGATGCGCGGCTGGAACGTGATTGGCTCATCGGTAAGGTTCCGCACGTGCAGCAGCATGGAGCGCACCTCGCCGCGCGCCATCTTCTGCGTGACTGCCTGCGACAGCACGCGATCCTCCCGGCCGGGCCCGTTGGTGGCGGTGAAGCCCTCCCACGTTTTCGACTGTTGCCAGATGCCGAGCTTCGTGTCGTTGTTTGAGCCGAACAGTTCCGCGGCGCGCTGTGTGCCCATCGGTGGGCGCGTGATGCCTTCAGGCTCCCATGTCGAATCGTCCGTCACCACGATGCAATCCACCTTGCGATAGGCGTAAGGCGAGCGTCCGCGCCGCTTGCTCAGTACGAGCCGGTAATCGCCGGCGCCGAGTTTCACCGTGCGCTTGTGCCACGCCTGACGATAGCCGCCGTGTCCCACTTCCGCGTCGCCGAACTCGAGCGTGTGGCTCGGGCGATCGGTGTCTCTGTCGCCGGGTGTGATCGGCTCGAACCGGAACTGGAAGAGGTTGTAGAAGCCTTTGATGCGCGCGTGGCGGAGCCAGAAGGTGTACTCCCCATCGTGCGGCACGGTGAGGGTCGTCGCGGCCTCCGCCAGACCGTCGGTGTAGCTGGCCTGCATGATCGCACCGTCGCTGGCGTCGAGCGATGCCCGCGGCTCCCAGCCGGGCTCGGTCACTTCGAATCGCTCCGCCTCAATCCACTCGAACCAGTGCGCCGCCGTGGTGACGCTTTGCGACATCTGATCGATGCGCCGGCGCACCTGCGCGGGTGTGCCGATCAGATTCCAGTCTTCGTTGAAGTAAACCCACTGGGCGAGCTTGTCGAAGTGCGCATCGTCTTCCATGCCGTCCGCGAGACGCTCGAGCAGGTCACGGCGCCAGGCGCGCCATTGGGCGGTGCGTGCTTCGGACGCTTCGTGCAACGGCTGCGTGCCGGGTCGATTGGTCCAGACATCCCAGGCATCCACGGTCGTACTGGACGGCGCACGCTCGACCGCGCGCACCAGCGCCGATCCGCGACTGGCGTGATCTGCGGACGGCGCATCACTCAGCGAGGGAACGTACAGGGGGTCCTGCGTGAGCATGAGCACATCAACTGCGCGCGGTTGGTAAGGCCCGCGATGTGTCACGCCAGCCAGTTCGATGCAGACGCGCCCCTTCGGCAGGCGCATCATCGGCGCCGACGCCCAGACGTATCGTGACGGCGCGGACTGCTTCCGCTCGACCAGGCGCTTCGCATACCCGTCGTCACGCTTGAACGGCACGAAGTCGAACTTGTGCCGCAGCAAGCGCCCCGTCGACGAGCCCTGCCAGGAATATTCGTAGTCGGCCATCTCCGCCGGCAGAATGCGCACGCGGAAGCTGGCGTGTCCACCGGTGGGGTCCCAGTAGCGCGTCCAGAGGCGGTACATGCCCGCCGCAGGCACGTTAATGATCATGCGCGTGAAGCGATGGTTGTGGCCGGCGCCGAGCGCGATGACCTTGCCGTTGCTTGCGTTCCGGCGCGCCTGGGGCTGCCAACCCTTACCACCCGCCGCGTCGCCGAACGCTTCGCCCTCGATCCAGAGCATCGCGAACGTCTCGGGCAGCGCGGCAGTGCGATCCAGCGCCGCATCGGCTTCGCGATTCTCCAGCCAGGCCTTGTAATCGCGAAAGCAGTCCAGGCAGTTGGCGAAGTGCTGCCAGTTCAACTCGTCGGGTTCATCGTCCCATCGCGGCGCCAGTGCGTCCGGCGACGGCTGGGCAAAAGCGGTGCGCGGCGCGAATGCGCCATGCCAATTCAGTCCCGACAGCAACACACCCAGTATCAGCAGACGTACAGACATCAGGCGTCCTTCCTGCGTTCAATGGAATCCAGAAGGCATCAGCGGATGCAATGCGATGATTCGCATGATGTTGCACCATGATACCGTTTGCCCCTGAGTGGCGCAGGTCGTGGCGAACGAGAGCCCGGCCCGGCTGCGCCTCTACACGCCGCCGGCCGGTACGGAGCCTCCGTATTAAGGTGAAAGGACTGGAGTCAGCGTGCCTCGTGCACCGCCACCCGGTCGCTGGATTCGAGCTGATTCGCCCGAAGCGTTTCGCCTGTGTAGTTGACCAGCACCGTGAGCGTCCGCTCCGGAAGCTCCACGCGCACCGCTTGTCCGCTGCGCAGGTCCACCGCCTGCCCCTGCGCATCATGCACCTCAACGGGTTCGATCGTCACCGATGCGGCCGAGTCGCCTCGATCGACCTCAAACGGAACGAACGCGGTGACGAATGACGCGACATTATTGCGCTGCCGCCACAGCAAACCCTCGTGCGGACGCATCGTCTGTTCAACGCGCATGCCGAACATCTCGCCGTGCGGCAGACGCGCGATGATCAACCCGCTGCCGTCCTCGCGTTGCCAGCGCATTGACTCGGCCTGGGTGGGCTGCGATGTCGGCTGGAGCGAGTCATACAGCGACGTCTCCCCGAAGCGCTCGCGGTCGACCTGTTGCTCGGCATCCGCGTCGTGGGTTTGGGGGGAGAGGCCGGTGAAGTTGGCATGGTACAGCCAGTCGTAGGTGCGCTCGCGCTCACTCAAGGCGCGGTCGATGACGATCAACGCATTGTCCGTCAGCACCAGCGAGCGCTCATGCTCGGCGTCCTTCCACGCGCCGCGCTCGCGGGCGCTGGCCAGCTCGATTCCGTCGAGACTTTTGTGGAAAAGCAGCTCGCCGGTGTCGTGATCGGGATTCTGGCCGTCGACGATGATCGTGCTGGCCGAGGCGATCGTTTCGAGAAACTCGTCGAAGTTGTGCTGGTAGCCGCCGATCACGTTGCGGACGAACCAGCCGCCCTTGCCGTAGGCGTTGATGGAGAGCTTGTTGCGGTGGCCGTGGACGAGTTCGCGGCCATAGTGGAAGTAACAGTACATGTCAGTGCCCGGCACGCGCAGCGCCAGACCGCCGTAGTCGGGCATATGCGTGGTGGACTCGGGGATGGGCGAAACTGCGTCGTCCTCGGAAACATTGGGCTCGGTCTGGCGAAACAGCGCGTGATGAAACAGGCCGTAGCTGCCGCGATGGGGTTGGCGATGGTGCGCGATCCATGCCAGTTCGGGATTGTCGCTGAGCGGGGCGAACATGAGCACGCCTGTGTTTTCAAACGCGAGGCTGCGCCATCCGCCGGTGCCGAGCGTGGGACTGCGGCCGTCGGGGCCGTGCAGTTGATAGCCGGCTTTCAGGATCTTTTCCATGCGCTCGGTGAACGGCATCAGGCCGTTGTGCATCGCCGCGGAAAGCGCGGGATAGGCGGCGAGCTTGGTTACACCCTGGTAGCTGGGGTTCTCCCACCATTGGCCGTCTTCGAGGAAACCGGTGTCCATGAGACGCACGATGCCATGGCGGCTGTGCATCGCGCGCGTGACGAGGCTGGGCGTTTCCGTGGCAAGTCCGGCGAACAGGGCGGCTGACTGGATCTGCCACTGGAGATTCATCGCGCCGACCTTGTGGTTCATCATGTTGTTGGCCGACGGCTGGAACACGCGCTGCGCGATGCGCTCGATCTCGTCGCGCGACAGAACGTCGGCGGGACGGATGCTGTCCAGCGCGACCGCGAGGTTGGTCAGCCAGACGCGCTCGCGCATGTAGGTGCCGCCGATGCGCGTCGAGCCGGAGACAGCGCTGCCGACAGGGCTGCCCGGTTCGTAAGCGATCATGGGCAGTTCAAGGTAGCGATCAGTGTACTCGCGCAGGATGCGCGCCGCGGCGTTCGCGAAATCCTTGCGCCCGGTGATGAGATAGCCCATCGCCAGCTTCCGCGCCTGCGCGGCATTGCCCATGTGCTGGCCGAGCCAGTTCTGCATCCCGGCGTCGTAGAGCGGGCCGGAATACGTGCGGCCGCTTTCAGGATCCTGGTACACGCGAAACGGCAGGTTCGGCACGTCCGCCTCTTCGAGCGCGCCGCCGCTGACCGGATCTTTCTTGCGCCCCGTCGCCGCGAGCGCGGGATACCTCGGCTCGCGCGCCAGCGCGGCTTCGGCTTCCCGCACCAGCGCGAGCATGCGCTTGTCCATCGCCTGCCGTTTCGCCGGATCAGCGTACTGAGCCTGGAGCGACTGCATGCGCGGCGGATCGCAGAGGATCGAGGGGTGGTCGAACGTCTCAGGCCTGGCGCCGCCGGTCAGCTCGGTAAACAGCACCAGCTCGGGAATCTCCTCGACGCGGCAGGCGATGCGCGCCGTCTCGCCGTGGAAGGGCGATGCCGCCGCCACCACGTCACTCGGCGCGATCATGCGCACGCGCGCCGTGGCGCGCTCATCGGGCAGCAGATGAATGGGCTCGCTCGGCAGCACCAGCTCGAACCGATCGAGCGTGCCGCCCGTCGCCTTGCTGAACCGCACCGTCAACGGCTGGTCGCTGCGGTTGGTCATCGCCAGCTCGAAATGGTTGACCTGCGTGCCGTCGCTCAGGCGGCCCCATCGCGCCGGGTAAGCGGGCTCCAGCGCCAGCGGATTCTTCAGGAGCCGAACGTCGTCGAGATAAACCTCCGTGCGGCCCGCACCGGCGAGCTGGTGCACCTCGAACTGAAACTCCTGCGCTGCCTGGTCGTAGGTGTCGGGCCAGGCGTTCTCCCAGCGCGACAGGTCCTGCGTGAAGGTGAACCACTGGTCGAACGGGTGCATCGTGTCGATGCTGTAATACAAGCCGCGATAACCGTACACGGCCGGGTACTGCTGGATGATCGGATTGAGGTTCCAGATCGGCTTGCCGGCGACCTTGACGCGCATCATGAGCAGGTCGTACTGACTGAAGTCGATCCGGTCGCGCGACAGGTTCTGAAAGACGATGTGTCCGAGGCCGTCGTCACCGGCGGTCCAGCGCAGCGCGTGGTCGCCCTGCGGCGCATCGTCGCTGAGCGCCAACTCGCCGGTGCCTTCAGCGGCCCAGCGGTCGAGGCCGGACTCGAAATCATCGATCAGCAGCACCGCCGGCCAGTCACCGCGCGCTGCATCGTCGGTCTCCTCGGCATGCACTGTCGCGCCGGAGGCGCCCGGCAACGCCAGCGCCAGAAGAGACAGAAACATGGCGAGCCGGTCGTTCGAGACGCGCGGCGCGCGTTGGTTCGATCGCATTCGATTCACTCCGGCGATTGGTGTGGCGGGTAAAGCGCCTTCATACGGCGCGTGGTTTCGGTGGTGTGTTCGCGCATGTACGTCAGCGCTTCGGCGTTGGGGGTCTCGGAGAACGTCCAGAGCGTCCATTGAAAACGCTGAACATCGTCGCTGCCCGCACTCGCTTCCGGCGCGTCGTCGGCGACGAACTGGCGGACGAGTTTCGTCTGTCGGCCGAACTCGATCTCGTCCCACTGCGCCGGCCGCACGAGAATGCCGCCGGGGCCGCGGCCCTTCCCGTACGCCGGGTCCAGTGTTGCATTGCCCAGCAGCGCCCAGCCCAGTTCGGGCTCCGCGTGCGTCAGCGGCCGACCGCGGTTGCCGAAACCCCGCGGATAGCTGCGAAAGCGCACGGTGATCCGTTTCACGGGTTCGGCCGGGCGCACTTCGAGCTGTTGGAACATGCCGATGTGATCGGCCATCAACGTCGTCGCGAGACGCACCTCGCCGTGCGGCGTGTCCCACACCACGTCCACCCGGCCATGCTCGCCCGCATCGACCTGCTCCATGCGCGCCAGCGCGTAGCGCGTGACGTTCTCGCCATCGAAGAACACATTGAGATAACCGTTGTAATACCACATGTGCGGCTGCGGCCGATTGAAGCCGAAGCCCGGTATGTACGGCGCCCAGATCTGCCGGCGGTCGTCCCATTCATGGGCTTGCCAGTCGTTGCACACGTCGTACTTGGCCCGGTATTCGATCTCGTTGTTGCGCAATGTGAAACCACCGCTCAGATACTCATGTCCCCGGTGCTCGCCGTGCACATGCTTGCGCTTGCGATTCAAGTGGCTCACGTTCACGCTCACCGCGTCCGCGGCGGAAGATTCGTCCTGCGCATCATTCGGCACCCACTGTCCATCCGGCCAATCCCGCGGAACGTGGCGCACGATCGGCTGCGACACCGCGCCGAGCGCCTGCCGCGCCGCATCATCATCCGCGCGAACCTCCAGCGTGCGCTGCGCGGTCACGCCCGTCACGGCATCACGCGCCGCGATCGTCCACGCACCGGCCGGCGCGTTGTACGGCACCTGCAGCACCACTTCACCGCGCCCGTTGCTGGTGTGCACCGCCTGTGTCTGCTCCGGTGCCGACCATTCCGCGCCGTCGGGCGCGGCCAGTGAAACCGCCACCACGTGCCGCTCCACTTGCTCGCCTTCGACATTCAGCGCAATGCGCGCCGTGAATGTCTCACCGGCGCGGACCGCATCGGGCGCGTCGACCGTCACCCCTTCCACACGATACGCCAGGGATGCGAAAAGCTCCGGCCGGCCGGGTGTCAGGTCGAACTCGATTGTGTCCGTCTCACCCAGGTACGCGGCGCGGCGCGTGTCGTAGACGTGACGAGGCGCGTCCAGTGTGAGCGTCGCCGGCCGCGCATCCCAGCGCTTCGGTCCGTGATGGAAATATTTCGCCGTGTGCTCACCACCGTCCACACGTTCCACAGCCGGTACGCGGTTGTAGTCCTGCACGACGCCGACCAGCCGCAGGCGATCGGTGTCGGATGCGAACGGATAAAGGTAGGCGGTGTCGTCCGGCCGATCCTGCACGGTGATGCGCTGGCGCGGCGGTGTCACGCCCGCGCGTTGAAGCAGCGAGGGAAGCATCCGCCGCGCTGAGGCCACGTCCGGCTCGAAGGTCAGGAGCATCGCGAACGCCCGCCCGTGCGGCTTGATGACGCCGGCGGGCGTCTGGAGCAGTTGGTTCACGAAAGCGGGGTGATCCTCGGAAACGCGCTGCGCCTTGCCCGCCGCGGTAAAGTCGCCGATGCGCTGCGCATCCGACACGCGCAGCCCGTGCGCGCCGGTGCTTTTGCCTGTCAACTTCGCATCGCCCCAGCGCACCGTCACCGGAACACCGGTGTGAAGGTCACGTTGCTTGCGCGCCTGCGCCTCGTCCGCCACCGGCGCTTCGCGCCCGACGCCGAACAACGGCGCAAGGCGATCCGGTGCTGCGGGCTCGCCGTCGGCCAGGGCGCCGAGCGGGGCGGTGGCGACCACCGCGCTGCCGCGGTCGACCAGGTTCCGCAGCAGCGCAAGCTGCGCGTCGCTCATCTCGATGCTTGAGGGGCAGAGCACCAGGGCTGGGGGCGTGTCACCCTGTTCGGCCAGTTCCTCCGCCTCGCGCCAGCTCATGAAGCGATACGGCACGTTGAGCTGGTTCATCGCCCGCGCCCATGCGGCCGCGTCGTCGGCGCCTTGCTGAAAGATGATGCGCACGTCGCCGGCGTCGCGCTGCATGGCGATGAGCTGCTCGCCGATACCGGTGCGCTGGAGCAAGCGCACCTCCTGCGACCACCAGCGCGCGGCCGGGGCAGGTCGCAGGTCCGCTTCCAGTTCGCCGAAGCTGCTGGCGGACTGGAAGTAGGACACGCCGTCGAACCCTTCGAAAAGCCAGAGCCACGGCACGGTACGCGAGTAGGGCTCGAGCACCCGGCGGCCGGGCAGGTAGCCGGTCCAGCAACTGACGATGCCTTCCGGCCGGGCGAAGGAGCGGTAAAGATCGCGCTCGATGCCCCGCCAGAGATTCGACGTGTAAAGATGCAGCGGGCTGTAAGGTTCGAGGAAGTTGCAGTGCTGGAAATAGCTCGGCACGTCCTTGTCCAGACCGAGCCAGACACCGCAGAAGCCGACGGGCGCGCCGGTGTCGTGACGGTGAATCACCTCGGCGCCCTTGTCGTGCCAGCCCACGGGGTCGTCGGTGTTCGGCTCGTCGGCGAGCGAATAGCCCAGCGGTGTGTGGGGGCTGATGGCATCGGCGTAGGCGTCAAGCTGCTCGAGATCGTCCGCCTCGTTGTAGCGGTTCATGTTCGTGAAGCGGTTGGGCGGCACAAGCACGTTGGTCGGCACCAGTCGCAGGCCGCGCATGCTGGCGGTGCGCGCGACGTTGATGCGGCCCTTGCCGATCGGCGCATGCGCGGTCACGCCAAGCTGGCGCAGCCGTCGGTAACGATGCGCCATCGCCCACGAGTTGGTTTCCGTGCCCCAGATGATGACGTGGAATCGGCCCTGGTCGCGCGCCCGGTCCCAGGCGACGGTGATCGGCCGGCGCTGCTCATCCAGGCGCTGCTCGCCGCGCAGCAGCAGCAAGCGAAGTTCGTGCGCGATGAAGCGCGTCGGCCAGGCCGGCAGTGACAGTTCTCCCGCCGACGCGGAGGCTGAGGCGACGGTGACGAGGCGGCCGTCCGGGTCGTACACCTGCGCCATCACACGGTCGTCCGGTTGCACGTCCCCGCGCATCGACCATTCAAGCCGGCTTGAATCCGACGCATCGAGCGTGGCCGGCGCTTCGATCGCATCGAATGTCACCGGTGACTCGACCTCGTAAGCGAAAGCGCCCGTTGCCTGCGCCGCGCCGTTGCGCTCCCACCTCCACCGGCAAAGCCAGCGCCCCGGCGCGGATGTCGGTGTGTTCAGCTCGACGCGCTCCTGTCCCGCCGACAGTTGCAGCGCGCGGCGGTCGCCGCGTTCGCCCCAGCGATCGTGCAACGTCCAGTGCAGCACATCGCCAGCCGCGGCCGGCTCGCTCAACGTCAAGGTCGCCTCGCCCGGCGCCTCCGCTTCCTGCGACACCGCAGGGCCGGCCATGTCCGCGGCGCGGCGAATCAGCCGCGCCGCCAGCGCGTAGGAAAGCTCCGGTCCCCATGCGTTGGCGTCGTACGTCTTCGACCCCGGCACGAACGCGTTGAACACCTGAAGGTGCGTCACATACCCATGCACCGACACCACGCGCCCCTCGCCGAGGCGCCGAACCGTCACACCCAGCGGCGACTTCGGAAACGTGATCCAGTTCACCGGCAGCGCCGCCAGCTCCGCCGACATCGCCGCGGCGTCATCCTCCAGCACCTCGCCTTCCGCCAGCAGCGGCCAGCGCTTGTCGTGCTGCGCGTTGCGGCCAAAGTAGATCAACGGCGTACCCGCTTCCACCTCTTCGCGGATTGCCGCCAGACTCTCCTCCGAAAGAAAGTCCCACGGGATGTGCGCCGCGACGACGATCACGTCGAACGCGCCGGCTTCGAGCTGCTCGCGGAGAAACGTCTCGTCGAATGTGTTCTTGTAAGGATTGCCGGTCACGGGCACGGTGGTGAACTCGATGTCGAAGCGCTGGGCCAGTTCGGCCGGCTCGCGCGTCGCCAGGTGATTCACCAGGCACAGCCCGCGCACCGTCCCCTCGGCGTGCGCCTCGGCCCAGGGCCAGTGCGGGGTCACCACCTGTTCGCGATAAGCGGCCGGCGTCTCGGCCTGCGCCGCCGCGGCCGCAAGACCCGCGCCTACCACCACGAAGGCCGTCGCGAGCCACCGCCGGCCCGTGGCGACAGCTCGTCCTCGCGCCGCGCGATGGTGCGCCTGCTGGCTGCCCCGGTGGATGGCGGGGCGTTTGCCGGCTTGTCCGCCACCGGGTTCACCGATCCGGCCACCGCGACGACGCCGGCTGACATCCCACCGCATACACACCTCGATTTCGTCACTCGAACCCGGAAAAACATGCTTGACAGACGTTTAACCCTGACTTATGTATATGATTTGGATGATAAATGCAACCGTTTTGCCGCCATTCGCCGGCTCGGTCGCAGGCGTGCGTGTCTTGAGGCGCCCGGTGCTCCCAACACGTTCAGAATGCCCATGACCGTCCAGCCTTCATTCCGCAGTTCCACCGGCCCCCTGTATCAGGGGGTCTACGAGCATCTGCGCCAGCGCATCTTCGATGGTGAACTGCCGCCGCGCGCCAGGGTCGAGACCGAGCAGGCGCTCGCCCGCCGTCACGGCGTGAGCGTGGGCACGGTGCGTAAAGCGCAGGAGCTGCTCGTCCACGAAGGACTGCTGATCAAGCGGCAGGGCCGCGGCTGCTTCGTCGCCCCGGATGCCACCGCAACGCGGCGCGTGCTCTGGGTGTGCGGGGTGGATCTGTTCGGCGGTGACATCAGCCCGTATTTCCTGCATTTTCTGCACTACTGCCGCGCCCATGCGGAACGGGCCGGCATCCGCATCGAGCCCGTCTGGCTCAGCAACGATCGGCCGGAGGATGCCGATCCGTACTGCACGCCTGCATCGACCCGCCAGCATCTGGGCTACCTGTTCGTGGGCTGTGAATATCCCAAGCATCGGATGCTGCGCTACGCGGTGCAGGCGGAACTGCCGCACGTGCACGTAGACGGCGACGAGCCGCGGCCGAATCGGCTCGTGCTGGACCGAAGCCAGGGGATTCGCCTGGGCGTCGAGCACCTGCTCGAACGGGGCTGCTCGCGCATCGCGGTCATCACGCAGGACAAGGAAAAGATGCGGCATGCGCTGGATCAGGCGATCGCGCCTTACCGCGACCGCGTCGAGCCGATGCTCACGCCGAGCTACGAGCGGATGTCCAGCTATGAGCACGCGGGCTATCGCCTGATGGCGGAGCGCATCGCGCGTGAAGCGGTGCCGTCGGGCCTGCTGATCGTGGACGACATTGTCGCGCGCGGCGTGACGCGCGCGCTGCTGGAGCATGGGCCGACCGGCGGGGCGCATCCGGCCGTGGCGGTGTGCTGCGGCATGCAGGAAGCGGTGCCGCTGGGCCTGCCGGTGACGTACCTGGTCCACGACGTGGAGGCGGAGGCGCAGCAGGCGATCCACATGCTCCAGCAACAACTCGAAAGTCGACAAGGCGCGGCGGAACCGTTCATCAGCACCTTCTCGATTCAGTCGCGGCAGGAGGCGCTGGCGGGCGTGATCTGACGCTTCCTCCGCGTCGGCATCGTGTCCGTGCCGTTTTGCAAGTCGGGCTCCGAGCAAAAGCGGCGGCGCGTCGGTCGCCCGAATGAACGCGCACGTTTCACCTTGCATGCACGTCAATCCTGATCACCTCTGAAGGAGATGTCACGATGCAGCAACAGCCAGCCTTCGCCATCCATCGCACGGCGCGGCTCCGGCCGGGAGACGTGACGCCGGCTGCTCGACACCGGTCGGCCTTCACGCTGGTCGAACTTCTTGTGGTCATTTCAATCACCGCGCTGCTGATCGCGCTGCTTCTGCCGGCGCTGCGTGCGGCGCGCGAGTCGGCGCGCTCCGCCCAGTGCATGTCCAACCTGCGCCAGGTCGGCATCGCGATGCACAGCTACTTGCACAGCGAAAAGCGGTTCCCGCTGCGCACCATAGGCGGCCAGACCTACGGGCCGAAGATGTACTTCCATACCGGGCGCGCCGGTACAGGCCAGGACCCGGAACGGCTGACGGAACTGTTCGCCAATTTCGCCCGCGACTTCGGCATCGCCCCCAACGCGAGAAGCCCGAAAGGGTGGGATCCGAAGGATCACGGCCTGCTGGTCTGCCCGAGCCGGGACCTGCCCCCGGGCCAGAAACAGGTGTGGGATACGTCCTACATCACGGCCAGCGTGATTGCGCAGTGGTACGGCATTCGCCAATCGCGCCCGGTGTGGGGCAGGCTCCGCGACTATTCAGAACTCGGCCCCGGTGAGACGATCGAGCAGTTCTACGGTGGCCGGGGCGGGGGGCCGATCAACCCCGATGTCGCCAACCCCGGTCGATTTCCGGTCCTGCTCGACGTGTCGCCACCGCCACCGCCGATCGGCGCGGCCCACCAGTACGCCAACCACCCGAACGGCATCATGAACGTGCTCTACTTCGATGGCAGCGTCACCAACCAGCGACCGGATCACGAAGCGCGCTGGTATGGCGCTTATGTCGGGCAGCTCGCCTCGAATTACCCGCAGTGGTACTTCCCGTACATCCATACCGCGCCGTTCACGAACCGGTGATCTATTGTCGATGAATTCGACGCTCCGGATCAAATCTCTGATGCGCCGACGTTCCGTTCCTGGCCGTTCCGGTCTGACAGGTGCGCTGGATACGCGATGAGGATGCCTGCTTGGGCGCCGTTCGATCCAGCATGGGCGCGGTTGGCGAAGCGCGATCCGACAATCGATGCCGAAGCGCGTTGCGATAGGCGGTGGGCGGCTGGCCCGTCACGCGGCGGAAGAGACGCGAGAAGTAGTAGGGGTCGTCGTAGCCGACGGCCTGCGCCACGTAGGCGATCTTGAAGTCGGTGGTGGCCAGCAGCGTGGCGGCGCGATCGATGCGGCGCTCGATGATGTAGCGCATCGGACTGACGCCGAAGCGCTGCTTGAACAGCCGGCTGAAGTGCGTGGGCGAGAGGCGCGCGCGGCGGGCAAGATCCTCGAGGCGCAACGGCTCAGCGAGGTGTTCGTGGATGTGGCGTTGCAGGTCGCGGCTGTCCAGGGCCGGCGAGACGTGCGGCTGCCGATGATTCGCATCGAGTTGATGCAGCATGGTCGCGAGCAGGGCGTAGAGACAACCCGCCGCCTCCAGCCGAGCCGTTGGCGCCGCCCCGGTGCTGCGCGCAGCGCCTTGTGCGATCAGCAGCTCAAGGAAGCGCTCGCGCACCGTCTCGTGCCAGCCCAGGTGCACGACCGGTTCGCCGTCCGCCGCGGCGCGAAGCCGGTCCACGAACGGCGGTGCGGCGTCCCCTTCGAAATGCACCCATAACCACGTCCACGGCCCGCGCGACGGCGAGCGGTAGCGATGAGCCGCGCCGGGAGGGAGCGTCACCACGTCGCCCGCGCGAGCCCGCAGTGCTCGGCCGTCCAGGTGCCCGGTGAGACTGCCGCGCGCCACCCAGATCAGCAGATAGTCCATTCGCTCGCCCGCCGCCCGAGCGGTGTCCACCCGCGTCATATCGCGGAATTCATCGGCTGCGTTGACCTGTAGCAGCGAATCCAGCATGGGGGCGATCGCTCCGGGATTCGTCATGTGGTCATATTGTCCATTATTTCGAGCCAACGGTCCATTGGGAGGCTGCCCCGGGGGCGGTAGGCTTCGGGGCGATCAAGGGAACCGACTCCAGCCCGGGAGCAATCCTCATGAGCACGACGCACACGACCGCGCATGCCGCCGGTCTCTCGGTCGACCAGTTCGCCGCCTACCAGGGCGACGGTTACCACATCGCGCGCGGCCTGCTGCGGCCGGCCGAGATCGCCGAGATCCGCGACTATTTCGAGCGCATCGCCGAGAAGGGCGAGCCCATCGCGAAGCACTGGGAGCCGGACACCAGTGTCGAAGGCGCGAAAGATCCGCTGAAGCGCTACCCGCGCATCATGCAGCCGCACCGTTTCAGCGAGTTGGCGAAGCGCTACCTGCTCGATGCCCGTGTCGGCGCGGTGCTCACGGCCCTGCTCGAGGAGGAGCCGATCGCCTGCCAGAGCATGTATTACTTCAAGCCGCCCGGCGGTCGCGGCCAGGCGCTGCACCAGGACAACTTCTACCTGCGCGTCAGCCCGCACACCTGCATCGCCGCGTGGGTGGCGATCGACCCGTCCTTTCCCGCCAACGGCGGCCTGCACATCTGCCCCGGCACGCATCGCCTGGAAGTCGCCTGTCCCGAGCAGGCCGATCTGAGCAAGAGCTTTTCGCCGCACTACGTCAAGCCGCCGGAAGGGCACGAGCCGATCCCCGCCAGACTCGAGCCCGGCGACGTGCTGTTCTTCAACGGCAGCGTCATCCACGGCTCGGATCCGAACACCTCGAACCAGTGGCGCCGCTCGTTCATCTGCCACTACATGCCTTGGCGCGGGCGCGAGATCGCCGAGTCCTACAAGCCGCTGCTGCGCTTCACCGGCGAAACGGTCGAACGCGACACGGCCGAGGGCGGCGGCCCGTGCGGCGCGGACATCGAGTTCATACGCGACTGAGCCGACGCGCACGGGCGTTTCGTCCTTCGCCGTCTCTGTCCGGTGTTGGTTCTGAACGTACCGCTCTCGGCTTGTAACCGCTCCGGTTGAGCCGTTGCGGGTCGGCCCGAGGCCGGTCCCGGTGTGTCCTGTGTGCCTTGCGCGGGGGTGGGTTTTCTGCTACCGTAATGGGTCTCGACGCCCTTACGGAACACAGACCATGCACCTTGAGACGCGCGCCGTTCACACCGGTGTTTACGCCGATCGGAGCTACAACTCCGTCACGACGCCGATCTATCCGTCCAGCACGTTCTACTTCGACCGCGTCGGCGAAAACCGCGGCTACGACTACACGCGCAGCGGCAACCCCACGCGCGCCGCGCTGGAGCAGAGCCTCGCCGGCCTGGAAGGCGGCCACGCCGCCGTCGCCACCGCCACGGGCATGGCCGCGGTCACCTCCGCCATGTTCCTGTTTCGCAGCGGCGATCACATCATCGCTGGCAACGACATCTACGGCGGCACCTACCGCCTGTTCAGCCAGCTCATGCCGCAAATGGGCCTCGAGTTCAGCTTCATCGACATGCGCGACCCGGCCAACGTCGAGCGCGCCATCCAGCCCAACACCCGCGGCCTGTGGATCGAGACGCCCTCCAACCCGCTGCTGAACATTGTCGACATCGAAGCCCTCGTTGCCGTC